>DASYES010000492.1:0-2704 GCA_036498885.1 Pseudonocardia sp. | reverse complement strand
CGCGCTGCCCTCCGGCACCGCGAGCATCACCGGCTCCGACCGCACCGTGACGAGCGAGAGCTCGCTGACCGGCTCGATCGGCAGCCGCACGAAGGCGAGCTGCACGTACCGGCTGCGTACCGCGTTGACGGCCTCGATGTTGTGCATCTCTTCGAGCGCGAGACGCACGCCCGGATGGCGCGCCCGGAACAAGCGCAGCACCGGTGGAAGCAGGTCGTAGAGGGCGGGGGCGATGAAGCCGATGCGCAGGATCCCGGTGGCGCCCCGACCGGCCGAGCGCGCGCGCTCCACGGCGCCGTCGGCCTGCGTCAGGAGCCGCCGGGCGTCCTCGAGCAGGGCAGCTCCTGCCGTGGTCAGCACGACCTGGCGCTTGTCGCGCTCGAACAGGCTGACCGCAAGCTCCTTCTCCAGCGCGGAGATCTGCTTGCTCAACGCGGGCTGAGCCAGGAACACCCGCTGCGCGGCCCGCCCGAAGTGCAGTTCCTCGGCGAGGGCGACGAAGGAGCGCAGATGCCTCAGCTCCATGGCCACCGCCCCTCTGTCCCGTGTGGCGATCACAGCACGGAACGTGCAGATGGCGCCACGCCGGTGTGGGTGATTCCTCTACGGCATGAGAGCGCTCGTAACCGGTATTTCCGATCGAGGCCCACCTCACCCACAGTTGCGATCGTGACCACCGTGGACGCCGGCACCGGGCTCGTCGCACTGCTCGACGACGACATCGCTCTCGCTTCGGCCATCGCCGCTGCCGAGCTACCGGCCCTGCTTCCCGCTCTCGCTCACCTGACCGGCGACATGTCGTTGGTCGCCGACGAGCTCCGTCCGCCGTTGCGTCTGCGCCCCGACCTGGTAGAGCCCCAGGGCGGGATGTCCGAGGAGGCACAGGAGCTCGGCCGCCGCCGGGCGCTGGCGGCTCTACAGGCCTTCCGCGACCGCGGCGCGGTGCCCGCACCCGACCCGGACGACGCAACCCTGCGCCGGCTGATGCGGTTCGTGGCGGGCGACGTCGCCGACGACTACCTGCCGCTGATGTCCCACGAGCTCGGCCTGCCCGTCGACGCGGGCGCGCCGGGCTGGACCGCCGCCGAGGTGGCACCCGAACGCACCGTCGAGGTCGTGGTGATCGGCGCCGGGATGTCGGGGCTGGTCACCGCGCACCGGTTGCGTCAGGCTGGGATCCCGGTGACGGTTCTGGAGCGCAATGACGACGTCGGCGGGGTGTGGCTGGAGAACGGCTACCCCGGCGCCCGGCTGGACACCCCGAACTTCGCCTACAGCTTCTCCTTCTCCCAGCGGCCGGACTGGCTCCACCTGTTCTCCGCCCGCGACGACATCTGGGGCTACTTCCGTGACGTCGCGGAGCAGCTCGACCTGCGCGACTGCGTCCGGTTCGGGCACGAGGTCCTCGAGGCGGTGTTCGACGAGGACACCAGACGCTGGACGGTGCGGGCGCGCCGCGCCGACGGATCCGACGCGGTGTTCGAGGCGGACGCCGTCGTCAGCGCGACGGGCCAGCTCAACAAGCCCAGCTACCCCGACGTTCCCGGCCGCGACCGGTTCGCGGGCCCGAGCTGGCACACCGCCCGCTGGCGCGACGACGTCGACCTCACCGGCAAGCGGGTGGCCGTGATCGGCACCGGGGCGAGCGCGTACCAGGTGGTGCCCTCGATCGTCGACCGCGTCGGCGCGCTCACCGTCTTCCAGCGGACCCCGCCGTGGATGCTCCCGACGCCGACCTACCACGACCCGACCCCCGACGAGCAGCTCCGCCTGCTGCGCGAGCTCCCCTACTACCACCGCTGGTTGCGGTTCCTGCAGTTCTGGACCTCCGTGGAGGGCCGGCGGCCGTTCATGGAGGTCGACCCCCGCTGGGAGCACCCGATCTCGGTGTCGCCGGCCAACGAAGCGCTGCGGCAGGCCCTCGTGACGCACCTCCGGCGCCAGTTCGGCGACCGCCCCGACCTGCTCGCGAAGGTGATGCCGGCCTACGCCCCGGGCTCGAAGCGGATGATGCGCGACAACGGGGTGTGGCCGGCGGCGCTCAAGAAGGACCACGTCGACCTGGTGACCGAGGCCATCACGGAAATCACGCCCGACGGGGTACGCACGGCCGACGGCGTGCTCCACAGTGCCGACGTCCTCATCTACGCCACGGGCTTCCGGGCGTCGGACTTCCTCGCGCCGATCACCGTGCGCGGCCGCGACGGCGTCGATCTGCACGAGCAGTGGAGCGGTGACGCCCGCGCCCACCTCGGCGTGCACGTACCGGGCTTCCCCAACCTCTTCTGCGTTTTCGGGCCCAACACCGGCCTCGTGATCAACGGAAGCGTCCTGCTCTTCTCCGAGATCGCGGTGGAGCACATTCTGGGGTGCGTGCGGCTGCTGCTGGAGTCCGGGGCGTCGACCGTGGAGGTGCGGCGCGAGGTCCACGACGCCTTCAACGAGCGCGTCGATGCCGGCAACCGGCGCATGGCCTGGGGCGTCGCAACCGTGAACAGCTGGTACCGCAACGCGACCGGCCGGGCCTCGCAGGTGTGGCCGTTCACCGTGCTGGACTACTGGCGCCTGGTGCGCGAACCCGTCCCCACGGACTTCCACATCGACTGATCCTCGATCGCCCGATACTCGACCCCGTCCCCCGATTCCCCATCCCCCCGAACCTCAGCCCCCAGGAGCGACCGTGACGACTTCCGCGTCTCGCAGC
>DASYES010000491.1:0-2681 GCA_036498885.1 Pseudonocardia sp. | reverse complement strand
GGCGACGCCGAGCTCGCCGCGGCCACTGCCACAGGTCTGGACAGGGTCGAGGAGCTGCTGCGCCGCGAGGTGCGCAGCGACTACGGGTTCGTCACCGAGACGTCGCTCCATCTCATCGATGCGGGCGGCAAGCGGTTCCGTCCGTTGTTCACGCTGCTCGGGGCGCAGATCGGGCCGCACCCCGACGTGCCCGAGGTGATCACGGCAGCGGCCGTCGTCGAGCTGATCCATCTGGCGACGCTCTACCACGACGACGTCATGGACTCGGCCACGATGCGCCGCGGGGCGGAGAGCGCCAACTCGCGGTGGGACAACAGCGTCGCGATCCTCACCGGCGACTTCCTCTTCGCCCACGCCTCCCGGCTCGTCGCCGATCTCGGGCCCGACGCCGTGCGCATCATCGCCGAGACGTTCGCCGAACTGGTGACGGGCCAGATGCGGGAGACCCGTGGCCCGCGCCCCGGCGAGGACCCTGTGCAGCACTACCTGCAGGTGATCGCGGAGAAGACGGGGTCGCTGATCGCCACCTCCGGCCGGTACGGCGGCATGTTCTCCGGTTGCCCGCCCGAGCACGTTGACGCGCTGCAGCGCTTCGGAGCCACGATCGGTACCGCCTTCCAGATCTCGGACGACATCATCGACATCGCGTCGGCCTCGGACAGGTCCGGCAAGACGCCCGGCACCGACCTGCGCGAGGGCGTGCTCACGTTGCCGATGCTGTACGCGCTGCAGGACACCGGTGCGGACGCCACCCGGCTCCGCGTGCTGCTGGCGCGGCCGCTCACCGACGACGCCGAGGTCGACGAGGCGCTCGCCCTGCTGCGTACGGGTTCCGGGCTCGACCGCGCGCGCACGATGCTCGCCGCCGAGGCCGCGAGCGCTCGCGCAGAGCTCGGGAAGCTCCCGGAGAGCCCGGCTGCCGAGGCGCTCGCCTCCCTCACCACCTACGTGGTGGATCGCACGGGCTGACGCTCCGGCAGACGACCTCGACCTGCGCGGGCGGCTCGCACCAGGTCGATGGTGAGGATCGCGAGCGCCAGCCACACGAGGGCGAAGCCGGCCCAGCGCACGGCCGGCATCGCCTCGCCGACGACCAGCACACCCCAGAGGAACTGCAGCGTCGGCGTCAGGTACATGAGCGTGCCGAGCGTGGTGAGCGGGATCCGGCGGGCAGCGGCGCCGTAGAGCACCAGCGGGAGCGCGGTGACAGGGCCTGCGGCCATGAGCAGCACGATGTGCCACGCGCCGTGGTTCACGAGCGTGCCCGTCCCGCCGATCTGCAGCACCACGATCAGCACGGCTGCGATCGGGCCCAGCACCACGCCCTCGGCCGTGAGGCCGGCCGCTGAGCTCAGCGGAACCGCCTTCTTCAGCAGCCCGTACACGCCGAACGAGACAGCGAGCGCCAGCCCGAGCCACGGCGGGCTGCCGTTGCTGACGCTGATGATCAGCACGGCCGAGGTGGCAACGGCCAGCGCGACCCATTCCAGGGCACGCGGCCGCTCGTGCAACACCAGCACCCCGAGCAGCACGCTGACCAGCGGGCTCATGTAGTAGCCGAGCGCGATCTCGACGATATGGCCGATCGCGACGCCGTAGATGAACACGCCCCAGTTCACGGCGATGCACACCGCTGCCGCCGTGACCGCCGACCAGTGGCGCAGCGCGAGCCCGCGCAGGTCGGACCAGCGCTGCAGCAGCGCCAGCACCACGGCCATCAGCACGAGAGTCCACAGGATCCGGTGGGCGAGCACCTCGATCGGTGCGGCCGGGTCGAGGAGCGGCCAGAACGCCGGGAAGAGCCCCCACGTCACGTACGCCCCGACACCGAGCACCACGCCGCGACGATCGAGATGGGTGAACGGGGCGGTCACCGTCCTATCAGAACATTCGACACAGGGCGCTCTTCGGGCGCCACCGGCGTCGTATTGCCACCGGTCACCGCTTATGGAGGGGTTTCGGGGCCGAACGGGTGGTGGCCGTGCACTGTTCGTGTCGATCCGCCGAGAACATTCACCCGCGGGTGAACCCCCCGACGTGGTCCGATCGAGGGAGGGCGATGCGCCTAGCGAGCGTGGGTCCTGGCGTGCCGAGATCGTCGTCTCAAGGGGGAAACGACATGTGGTGGCTCGTCGGTCAGGTATGGCTCCTGTGCGCGGTCGCGTTCCTCGCCGGAGCCGGAGTGACGTGGCTGGTCTTCGTGCGGCCTGCGGTGCCACTCCGCCCTACGGTCCTGCCCGGGCCCACGGGGATGGCGCCGTGGTCGGGCCCACCGCCGTCCCCACGCCCCGCGAACCCGGCACCGACAGAGCAACCGGAACCGCTCCGACCCGCCGTCGACCCGGCTCTCGCAGTGCTCGACCACGAGCGGGAGGTTGCACGGCACGAGCGGGAGCTCGCGCGGCGCGGCAGGGACATCGGCGCGGCCGCGGCCGCCGCGCTCGACGGGCTCGGCATGGCTCCGGCGTCCCGGTCGTCCGCCGAACGTCCCGGACCGGACGGCCCGGCGTGTGCGAAGGACGATGCCCGATCGGACGGGCGGGCTCAGGCCGGCGCCACGCCCCGGCGTCCGCGCCGGGCGACCACGCCGTCCGAGATACCGGTGCAGAGAGGCCCGGTCGAGCCGGCTCCGCCCTGACGGAAGCAACAAACAAGCAACAAACGCAGAGGGTCGGCCGACC
>DASYES010000490.1:0-13910 GCA_036498885.1 Pseudonocardia sp. | reverse complement strand
GCGGTACTCGGCTGGTAGTCCAGCTCGGCGACAGCGGCCAGCACCCGCTCGCGAGTGGCGGCGTTGACGAGGTCGGGCCGGGAGATGGCTCGCGACACCGTGGAGATGGAGACCCCGCAGGCGCTGGCCACGTCGTGGATCGTCGCCATGGCCCCCCTGCTCGCGCCGTTGCGATGCGGCGGCAGAAACCGCGCCGCGCATTGCACGTTACTGCAAGCGCTTGCGCCGGGTAAGACTCTCAAAGTTCTACACACATGGCCCGTCTGTCGTTGATGTTGTAGAGTGTTGTGCGACCCACGGAGGAGCCGATGACGACCACCGCAGATCCCGACCAGGCCGCGATCCCGGCGGTCTCGTTCGACACCGAGCCTGCGTCGTACCGGCACTGGAGCCTCGACATCGACGGGGAGATCGCCTACCTCCGCCTCGACATCGACGAGGCAGGCGGCATCGTCCCGGGCTACGAGCTGAAGATGAACAGCTACGACCTGGGCGTGGACATCGAGCTCTACGACGCCACGCAGCGGTTGCGCTTCGAGCACCCCCAGGTGCGAGCCGTGGTCCTCACCAGCGCGAAGGACCGCAACTTCTGCGCGGGCGCGAACATCCGGATGCTCGCCCAGAGCTCCCACCCGTGGAAGGTGAACTTCTGCAAGTTCACCAACGAGACCCGCAACGGCATGGAGGACGCCACGGCCAACTCCGGCCAGACGTACCTCGCGGCCGTGAACGGCACCGCCGCGGGTGGCGGTTACGAGCTCGCCCTGGCGTGCGAGCAGATCCTGCTGATCGACGACAACTCATCCGCGGTGTCGCTGCCGGAGGTGCCGCTGCTCGGCGTGCTGCCCGGCACGGGCGGGCTCACCCGGGTCACCGACAAACGCCGGGTCCGCAAGGACCGCGCCGACGTCTTCGCTACGCGGCCGGAAGGGGTACGCGGCAAGCAGGCGGTCGAGTGGAAGCTCGTCGACGAGGTCGTACCGAAGCGGGTGTGGGACGAGACGGTGCGCGAGCGGGCCGCCGCCGCTGCCGCCCGCTCCACCCGCCCCACTGACGTGCAGGGCATCTCCCTCACCCCGCTGCAGCGCGAGGAGACCGCGGACGGCATCCGCTACCAGCACGTCGAGGCCCGCTTCGACCGGTCGCAGGGCCTGGTGGAGATCACCGTGCACGGCCCGGAGGGGGACGTCCCCGACACCGTCGCGCGTGTGCACGAGCTGGGCGCCGACTTCTGGCCGCTCGCGATGACCCGCGAGCTCGACGACCTCATCCTGCGGCTGCGCGCCAACGAGCTGGAGCTCGGCACCTGGATCATCCGAACGAGGGGCGCCGTCGAGCACGCGCTCGCATTCGAGCGGGTGATCGCGGAGCACTCCCGCGATGACTGGCTGGTCAACGAGATCCGCCACTACTTCAAGCGTGTGCTCAAGCGCCTCGACGTCACGTCGCGCTCGCTGATCGCGCTCATCGAGCCGGGCTCGTGCTTCGCGGGCGCGCTGCTGGAGCTGGCGCTGGCGTGCGACCGGCAGTACATGCTGGAGGGCTTCCTCGAGGACGACGCACAGGAGGGCGAGCCGGCGCAGATCGTGCTGAGCGAGAGCAACTTCGGCGCGTTCCCGATGAGCAACGGGCTGTCCAGACTCGGGTCCCGCTTCTACGGCGGCCCCGACGACGAGGGCGACCACATTGCCAAGCTGCGCCTGGAGACCGGCCGCCGGATCGAGGCCGTCGAGGCCATGGAGCTGGGCCTCGTCACCGACGCCCCGGACGACATCGACTGGGAGGACGAGATCCGGATCATGCTCGAGGAGCGCTCCTCCCTCTCTCCCGACGCGCTTACCGGCATGGAGGCCAACCACCGGTTCGTCGGACCGGAGACCATGGAGTCGCGCATCTTCTCGCGGCTCACCGCCTGGCAGAACTGGATCTTCGTTCGACCCAACGCCTCCGGCCCCGACGGCGCGTTGCGCAGGTACGGCACGGGACGCAAGGCCGACTTCGACCGCAAGCGAGTCTGAGAGCAGAGCGAATCATGTCGATCGACTACTCCGAGAAGATCCCGAACAACGTGGATCTGGCCGGCGACCGCAAGCTCCAGCGCGCACTGGAGAGCTGGCAGCCGAACTTCCTCAACTGGTGGAAGACGATGGGCCCGGCCGTCCCGACCGAGGACGTGTACCTCCGCACGGCGGTCGCTGTGGGCCGTGAGGGGTGGGCCCACTTCGACCACGTCGCCATGGAGGAGTACCGCTGGGGCGTGTTCCTCGCCGAGCGCAACGCCGACCGGCGGATCGCGTTCGGGGAGCAGAAGGGCGAGCCGGTGTGGCAGCAGGTCCCCGGTGAGTACCGCGCCGACCTGCAGCGGCTGATCGTCATCCAGGGCGACACCGAGCCCGCCTCGGTCGAGCAGCAGCGCCGGCTGGGCGAGACGGCGCCGTCGCTCTACGACCTGCGCAACCTGTTCCAGGTCAACGTGGAGGAGGGCCGCCACCTCTGGGCGATGGTCTACCTGCTGCACGCCTTCTTCGGCCGCAACGGCCGTGAGGAGGCCGAGGCGCTGCTGCAGCGCAACTCGGGCGACCTCGACAGCCCGCGGATCCTCGGCGCGTTCAACGAGGAGACGCCGGACTGGTTGTCGTTCTACATGTTCACCTACTTCACCGACCGGGACGGGAAGTACCAGCTCGGCACGCTGAAGGAGTCGGCGTTCGACCCGCTGTCGCGCACCTGCGAGTTCATGCTCAAGGAGGAGGCGCACCACATGTTCGTCGGCACCACGGGTGTCGACCGCGTGGTGGCCCGCAGCGCCGAGCTGATGCGCGAGCACGACACAGAGGACATCGCCCCGCACGGCGGCATCCCGCTCGATGTGATCCAGAAGTACATCAACTTCCACTACTCGGTCTCGCTCGACCTCTTCGGCTCCGAGCAGTCCACCAACGCCGCCAACTACTTCACCGCGGGCCTCAAGGGGCGCTGGCAGGAGGAGCGGCGCAAGGACGACCACGTGCTCACCGAGGACTCGGCCCACATCCAGCTCGTCCGCGACGGCGAACTCACCTCCGACGAGGTCCCGGCGCTGCTGGCGCTCAACAACGACCTGCGCACCGAGTACATCTCCGACTGCCAGAGCGGGCTCAAGCGCTGGAACCGGGCGCTCGAGCAGGGCGGCGTCGACCGGCGGCTGACACTCCCGCACGTCGGGTTCAACCGTGACGTCGGCCTGTTCTCCGAGCACCACATCACGCCCAAGGGCGACCTGGTGGGCGCCGACGTCTGGGAGGCCAACCGCGACAGGTGGCTGCCCACCGAGGCCGACAAGACCCACGTCCGGTCGCTCATGCGCCCGGTCTACGAGCCCGGCAAGATCGCGGGCTGGATCGCCCCGCCGGCACACGGCATCAACGACAAGCCATTCGAGTACGAGTACGTCCACTTCCCCTGAGCCTGCGAGACGCGCCCCGGACCGTTGTCCGTCGTAGGCCGGGGCGCCGCACGACCCTTCCGCCGCCACCGCCCGCAAACCCGCCACCGCGGCCGTCCCCACCATGATCCCCGGTTGGGCACGGCGGCACCCCCAGTCGGGGCGGGCCGCGGAGCGGCGCCGGCTCACCCGCCCGCGGGGCCGAGGGGACCACCGGTCGGCACCATCGGAGGCAGTCCGCCGAAGCGACCGGCCCACTCCGCCCACCGCGGCGTTCCGTGATCACCGCTTGGGGACGCGCAGGCGCGCCCAACACAGCCACCGCTCCCCGAACAACGATCACCCCAGCCCGCCGCCCGGGCGGCACCATGATCACCAGTTCGGGACGCACAGCCGTGCCCACCACAACCACCGCGTCTCAAACAACGATCACCCCACCACCTCACCCGCCCCGGGGCCGAGGGGACCACGGCCGGCACCATCGGAGTCAGCCCGCCGAAACCACCGGCCCCACACCCGCCACCGCAGCGGGCCATGATCACCACCTGGGGACGCGCAGCCGCGCCCAACACGGCCACCGCTCCCCGAACAACGATCACCCCACCCCTCACCCGCCCCGAGCTCGAGGGGATCACCGATCAACACCAGCCGGGGCGGCCCGCCGAACACTCAGCCACCCCAGCCACCCCAGCCACCCCAGCCACCCCAGCCATGATCACCGCTTGAGGACGCACAGCCGCGCCCGGCACAGCCACCGCTCCCCAGACAACGATCACGCCCCACCGCCCAGCGGATCGAGGTGATCACCGGCGCTGTGAGGGCCGGCTCGGGGATCGAAGGACCACAGCGGCGGACTGCCGGCCCACCGCCGCACCCCGGGACGTCCGACCCTCATGGACCGGACGCCCGCGGGCGCGGTGGACGGTTACGAGACCGCCAGTGCGGTCGGGGTCGGCTGCGGGAGCGGGGTGCACTGCGCGTCGGAGGTGTCGCCGGACTTGCGCTCGGGCAGTGTGCCGTCGGCGAGGTAGTCGGCGACGCGGTCGTTCACGCAGTCGCTGCCGCTCGAGAGCGACGCCGCGTGCGTGGTGCCGCCCAGGCCCTCCACCAGCGCGGAGTCCGGGAACTCCCGGCGGGCCTGGAGAGCACCTTCGTACGGCGTGGCACCGTCGAGCGTCTCGCTGATCAGCAACAGGTTCTTCAGCTTGCTGCCGTCGATCTTCACCGGCTTGTCGGCTCCCGGCTTGACCGGCCAGAAGGCGCACGGCGCGTTGTACCAGGCGTTGGCCCAGGTCTCGAACGGCGCCTTGGCCTCCGACTTCGTGTTGTCGTCCTGCCAGGTGCTCCAGTCGGTGGGCCAGGGCGCGTCGGTGCACTGCACCGCGAGGTAGATGGCGTAGTTGTTGTCGTCTGTTGGCGAGCCCGAACTGTCGTAGACCGCCTTCAGCGCCCCGGCGTCGCCGTCGTGCACCCAGCGCGAGAAGGCGCTCGCGACCGTCTCGTAGTTGCGTACGTCGTAGCCTGCCCCGAGGAAGAGATCGGTGAACTCGTCCGGCCCGATCTGCCCGCCGGCCGGTTTCTGATGCAGCTTGTCCCGCTCCGAGTAGAAGAGTTTCTCGACGTCGTCGCCGCTGTTGCCCAGCTTGTAGATGTTGTCGTTCTTGGCGATCCAGTCGAAGAAGATCTTCTCGTTGCGGTCGAACGCGACGTCCTGGCTGAGGTTCGCCTTGTACCAGACGTTCCGCTCGTCGACCACGCCGTCGAGCACCATCCGGCGCACCCGGTCCGGGAACATCGTGGCGTACACCTGGCCGATGTAGGTGCCGTAGGAGAAGCCGTAGTAGTTGATCTGGTCGGCGCCGAGGGCCTTCCGGATGCTCTCCATGTCATCGATGGTGTCGACGGTGGTGAGGTGGCTCAGCAGAGCGCCGCCCTTCGCCTTGCAGGCCTCGGCGTAGGACTGCGCGCGCTTGAGCCAGACGGCCTCGGTGCCCGTGTCGGGGTCGTAGTCGGGCCGGTTGTAGCCGCCGTAGTCGGGGATGCAGCTCAGGCTGGGCTCGCTCGACCCCACACCGCGCGGGTCGAAGCCGATCCAGTCGTAGCTCGAACCGACGTTGCGCGGCACCGCGCCGCCAAGAAGGGAGAGCCCGAGGCCGGAGCCGCCCGGCCCGCCCGGGTTGACGAGCATGACGCCCTGGTACTGGTTCTCGGGCACGGTGTGCTTCACCATCGACACCGCGAGCTTGATCTTCGTTTTCTGGGGTGCGGAGTAGTCGAGCGGCACCTCGACGAACCCGCACTGGCCCGACACGGCCTTCAGCGGTTCGGCGGCGCAGGGCGCCCATGCCACCGGAGGTGGCGTGTAGGCCGGCGTCACCGCGTCGGTCTTCACCGCGGCGTGCGCCTCCGCAGGCGCGAGCGCGGGATGGCTCGCCGGTGCGACAGCGGCGCCCACTGCCACGAGCCCAGCTGCCACAACGATGGTCACAATTCTGCGCACGCATGCCCTCCGACTTCTGCCCCGGTGCGAGCGACAGATCCCCCTACGAGCGACACGTCACTCTGCGCTATCGCCGCCCAAACCTCAATCGGAGGGGTGGCCGGCCGACGAGGATGAACACCATGCGGAACCGCTCGACGATTTCCTGCCGCGCCCCACCGCCCTCCACACCGGACAGACGGGTCCATAAGGGCCTCAGGCAGCCCGGCGAGGGTAAAAATGTGATCTGCGTCTCGTCAGGGGCGGACGCTCTCCCGTGCAGGGGCCACTAGGCCGTGTTGAGAAAGCCCCTGATCGCGGTCTTCGCACCCAGATCGAAGCCCGTCGATCAGTACTTCCTGAACACGGCCTAGTAGAACTCGACGGTGTTCACCACGTTGCGCAGCGGGCGTCCGTCGAGCAACCGGCCGGCGTTCTCCGCGAAGAGCTCGGCGATCCGCCGGTCCTCCGCCGCGGTGATGGTGGCCGTGTGCGGGCTGATCAGCACGTTCGGCAGCTCCCACAGCGGACTGGCCTGGTCGAGCGGCTCCACCGCGAACACGTCGAGCGCGGCGAAGCCGATGCGCCCGTCGCGCAGGCCGTCGATCAGGGCGTCCTCGTCGATGACCGTGCCACGACCGACGTTGACGATCGTCACGCCGGGCCGGACCGCGGCGAGCACGTCGGCACTCACCAGCTTCTCGGTGGCGTCCGTGCCGGGAAGGGTGACGACGATGCCGTCGACCCGCCCGACAACGGCGGCGAGCTCGTCGGGATGCACCAGCTCGGCCACGCCGTCCACGGGCTCGCCGCGCCTGCTCGTGCCGATCACCCGCGTGCCGAGCGCCGCGAGCACCCTGGCTACCTCGCCGCCGATCCCACCGAGCCCGACCACCAGCACGGTCTGCTCCCGCAACTGGGCCACCGGCCAGCGACCCCACCGGTGCGCGGCCTTCTCGACGAGGAGCTTCGGCAGGTTCTTCGCCCCGGCCAGCAGCCCGAGGAGCGCGAACTCCGTGAGCGGGGCCGCGTGAACACCCGCCGACGTCGTGAAGGTGACGCGGTCGAGCTGCTCCTGGGTGAGGCAGGCGGCCTTCACGTGGGCGCCTCCCCCGGCGGCCATCGTGTGCACCCAGCGCAGGCCCGGATTGGCCTCGACGGCGCGACGCAGCTCGGCGGGACGGTCGTCCGGGATCCCGTAAAGCGCTTCCACCGCGTCGAGCATCTTCTCGAAGCGCTCCCGCTGCTCCGGGGTACGGACGAACGACGGGTCGCCTGCGTGGTCGGCCGGGTAGCGCACCGGCGGGAGCAGCTCCTGGTCGCGCACCAGGTCGATGCGCGGCTCCAGACGCTCGATCAGCCCGCACAGCTCCTCGCTCAGGGGCGTCGCCACCGCGACCCGGAGCCGATCCTCCACCCGCCACCTCCTGCTCCGACCGCCGCTGCCGTCCGCGGCTTCGGTGACACACCCTGTCACGACGACGTGGGGGCCCAGCTGCGGACCTTGCCCGGCCGGCCGACACCCGAGAGCATCCGCGCATGACCCTGCCCCCGGCGACGCTGCTCCCCGGCGTACGGTCCGCGACCGTCGACACCGACCGCATCCGCATGCACTACCTCGACTCGGGCCCGGCCGGAGGCACGCCGATCGTGATGGTGCACGGCAACCTCTCGACCAGCCGCTTCTTCGAGCACCTGATGCCCGAGCTCCCCCAGTACCGGGTGATCGCGCCGGACATGCGCTGTTTCGGCGACTCCGAGCCCGCTCCCGTCGACGCGACCCGTGGCCTCGCGGACTGGGCGGACGACGTGTTCGCGCTGGTCCGCACCCTCGAGATCGACGAGCCGCCGCATCTCGTCGGCTGGTCGACCGCAGGTGCGGCGATCGCCCGGTACGCGATGGACCGGCCCGTCGCGTCGCTGACCTTCCTCGACCCCGTTTCGCCCTACGGCTACGGCGGCGTCCGCGCCGACGGCACGCCGTGCTTCCCCGACTTCGCAGGGTCGGGCGCCGGCACCGTCAACCCCGAGCTCGTGCGGCGCATCGCGCAGGCCGACGACTCGGACGAGAGCCCGCTCTCCGTCCGCAACGTCTTCAACGCCTTCTACGTCGCAGCGGGCCATCGCGAGCCGCCCGAGCGGGAGGACCTCCTCGTCGCCGAGATCCTCAAGACGGTGACAAGCGACGCCAACTACCCGGGCGACCTCGCGACCTCGCCGAACTGGCCGGGCATGGCCCCCGGCACGTCGGGCCTCCTCAACGCCCTGTCGCCCAAGTACTGCAACTGGGCGGGCATCGTCGACCTGGACCCCAAGCCACCTGTGCTCTGGACGCACGGCAGCTCCGACCTCGTGGTCGCCGACGGTTCATCGCTGGATCTGGGCACCCTCGGCGCGTCGGGGGCGGTCCCGAACTGGCCGGGGCCGGACGTGTTCCCGCCGCAGCCGATGGTGAGCCAGATCGGAGAGGTGCTGGAGCGCTACGCGGAGGCGGGCGGGACGGTCCGCACCGAGTTCTTCGACGGGTCCGGGCACGCCCCGCATCTGGACGCCCGCGAGAAGTGGCTCGCGGTGTTCACGGAGTTCCTGACGTCCACCTGACCCCCGCGAGTCGCCCGTTTCCCGTCGACGAGTCGCCCCAGCGCGCTGGTCGGATCGGGTGAACTCCCGTCGGAGAGCGCGCCTGCCCGCCGATGAAGGGGTGTGCACAGCGGGGAGAGGGTCCGGCCGGACGCCGGTGCCGTGCTGCTCGACCTCTACGACGACGCACTCCCCCAGGTCTACGGCTACCTGCTGGCGCGCTGCGGCTGGCAGGTACTCGCGGAGGAGCTGACGGCGGAGACCTTCCTCGCCGCCGTCGCCGCGTGCCGGCGTGAGCCGCCCCCCGCACCCACCACGGCGTGGCTCATCGGCATCGCCCGCCACAAGCTGATCGACCACTGGCGCGCGGCCGAGCACGAGCATCGCGGGCAGATCGCCGTCGCACTGGCCGAGCCGGAACCGGTCGACGACCCGTGGGAGGAGCGGCTCGACGCGATGCTCGCCCACGAGGTGCTCGAGGCGCAGACCAGCACCCACCGTGCCGCGCTCACCCTGCGCTACCTCGACGGGCTACCGGTGCCCGAGGTCGCACAGGTGCTCGGCCGCACCGTGCACACCACGGAGGCGCTGCTGGTCCGCGCGCGGACCGCGTTCCGCCACAGCTACGCGGTAGTCGAGAAGGAAGGCCCGCGATGACCGACGCCTTCGACGCCCTCCGCATCCCCGACGCTCCCGCGGCGCCCGACCTGGAGTTCGCCGGTGGCCTGCGCACCCGCATCGAGCGCGCCCTGCTCGCCCCCATGTCCGTCACAGAAGCGACGCCCACCGATGTGGCTGCGACTTCTCAACCACCCTCTCAGCACACCATCACGCCGTACCTCGCGGCCGCCGACGCCCGCGCAGCCGTCAGCTTCTACGTCGACGTGTTCGGCGCGGCGCAGCGGGGCGAACCGATCGTGATGCCGGACGGGCGCATCGGGCACGTCGAGGTCGTGGTCGGCGACAGCGTGCTGATGCTCGCCGACGAGTACCCGGAGCTGGACCTCCTGGCCCCGGTCACGCGCGGCGGCGCCAGCCAGTCGCTGCGCATCGATGTCGCCGACCCGGACGCGGTGGTGCAGCGCGCGGTCGCTGCGGGCGGTGTGCTGGAGCGCCCCGTTGCCGACTCCCCCCACGGTCGCGGCGGCGTGGTGCGGGATCCCTCCGGGCACCGGTGGATGGTGTCGCGGGAGGCCCCGCCGACGGCGCCACGGCCGGGAGATGTCGTCTACACCTCGCTCTGGACGGACGACGTCGAACGGGCCGAGCGGTTCTACGGGGCCGTGCTGGGCTGGGTGACGGCGCCGGGGTCCGGACCGCAGGATCGTCAGGTGATGAACGCGGCCACCCGGCTGAGACTCTCCGGCGGGCACGCCCGGCCCACCGCCATGCTCTGCTACGCCGTGCCTGACGTGGATGCCGCCGCCGCCGTGGTCCGGGCCGCCGGTGGCACGGCGGGTGAGCCGACCGACGAGCCGCACGGGCGCGTCGCCGACTGTGTGGACGACATGGGCGTGCCCTTCGCACTGTGGACGGGTGCGTCCGCACCGGCGCCCGCATCCGAGGCCCGCACGACGATCGCCCACCTCGTGCTGCGGACGCCGGACGCGCGCCGCGCGCGGGCCTTCTACGGCACGGTTCTCGGCTGGGGTTTCGCTCCTGCCCGTGTCCCGGACGGGTGGAACGTCCGTGCGGCGGGTGCCGAGCCGCGGCCGCGCACCTCGATCTGGGGCGGCCACACCGAGGACGGCGCGGTGGTGCCGGCGTTCACCGTTCCCGACCTCGCCGCCGCGGTGCGGATCGTCCGCGACGCGGGAGGTACCAGCACCGAGCCCGAGCGGCGCCGGTTCAGGACGACAGCCGAGTGCCACGACGATCAGGGTGGGCGGTTCCAGCTCGTCGAGCGCTGAGCCGGTCCGAGCGGGCCGCTACCAGGGCAGCGGGCCGGAGCGGTCGAAGAACCGGCCGGTCGGGCCGTCCGGCGCCACGGTCGCGAGCGCGACGACGGCGTCGCTGCCCTCCTGCACGGTCTGGACGCCGCTGTGACCGTTGAGGTCCGTAGCCGTGTAGCCGGGATCGGCGGCGTTGATCCGGAACTCCGGCAGCGCCCGCGCGTACTGGCTCATGATCATGTTGAGAGCCGCCTTGGACGACGGGTAGGTGAGCCCCACGATCTGCGACTCCAGCCGCTCGGGGTCGCCGGTGATGGTCAGCGAACCCATCCCGCTCGACACCATCACGATCCGAGGCGCGGCCGAGCGCCGCAGCAGAGGCACGAACGCCCTGGTCACGCGGACGGGCCCGAACACGTTCGTCGCGTAGCAGGCGAGCATCTCCTCGGCGCCGGTGTCCAGCGCCGCCACCAGCGGCCCGACGATCCCTGCGTTGTTCACGAGCACGTCGAGCCGCCCGTAGCGGCTCTCGACCTCCTTCGCGGCGCTGGCCACGGACTCGTCACTGGTCACGTCCAGCGGCAGTACCGTCACGTCTCCGGCGAGGCCTGCGGCTGCGGCCGCCCCCCGCCCGGCGTCCCGCGCCCCCAGCAGCACCGTCCAGCCGCGCTGTGCCAGCCGGCGCACCGTCGCCAGGCCGATGCCCTTGTTCGCGCCCGTCACCAGCGCGATCGTCGTTCCGCTCAGCGGCGTCATCCCGGATGTCTTCGTCGTTTCCGTCATGACTCGACGGTGCAACCGCGCCGGGCCGCCGACCAGGTCCGACCGAGCCGGGGACTGCTTGTACCAGGCTGCGGGACAGTGGGTGCGCCATGCTCATCCGGTGGACCGCACCGAGCTCGGCAGCACGCTACGCACCTGGCGTGAGCGGCTCCGCCCGTCCGACGTGGGTGTGCCGGCCGGACTGCGCCGTCGCACGCCGGGGCTGCGGCGCGAGGAGGTCGCCGCTCTCGCGGGAGTGTCGGTCGACTACCTGACGCGGCTCGAACAGGGTCGCGGCCCGCGTCCGTCCGACGGGGTGCTGTCCGCGCTGGCCAGAGCGCTGCGCGTCACCGACGCCGAGCGTGACCACCTCTTCCACCTGGCCGGCAGCGCGCCACCCCTGCCAGGCCGGATCCGCAGTGCCGTCCGGCCGAGTGTGCTGCGGTTGATGGACCGCTTCACCGATCTCCCCGCCCTCCTTCTCGACGCGAAGAGCGACGTTCTGGCCTGGAACCCGATGGCGGTCGCGCTGCTCGGGGACCTGTCGTCGATCCCACCCACCCGGCGCAACATCGCGCGGCAGGCGTTCACAGGGACGCACCGGGTCGAGTTCCACGCCGAGGAGCGCGAGCGGCTCAACCGAGCCCTGGTCTCCGACCTGCGCCGATCCGCCGCCCGCTACTCGGCCGACCCGGATCTGCAGCGCTTGGTGTCGGACCTGCGGGCCGCGAGTGCCGACTTCGAACGACTATGGACCCTGCGCGAACTCGACGAACGTCATGGTGACACGAAGCGGATCCACCACCCGGAGCTCGGGGTGCTGGAACTGGACTGCAACGTGCTCGAGGTGCAGGGCGACGACCAGGTGTTGCTCGTCTACTCCGCCGCGCCCGGCACGCAGGCCGCCGCAGCGCTGAAGCTGCTCCGGGTGATCGGTCTGCAAGACGTAGGTCACACCTCGACGGACTACGCTCAAGCCCCTATACAAGGTCGGGACATCACTCAGGGGGGCCGGTGGTGAGCGAGCTTGCGAGCGAATCAGTGTCACAGCGCCCGCGCGAAGCGCCGCCCGAGCGCAGCGAGGGCGAGCGATGAACAGGAGGGACGACCGAGGTGGTTGCTGACGAGGCGTTCGACGCCCTCGCGGATCCGGTTCGCCGCGAGATCCTCACACTGCTCTCCCAGCGCGACGAGTGCAGCGCGGGTGAGCTGTCCGAGCAGATCAGCCGGGTCGGCCGCACGGCCGTCTCCAGCCACCTGCGCGTACTGCGCACGGCGGGGCTCATCGCCGAACGCCGCACCGGGCGCTTCCGCTACTACTCGGTGGACCCCACCGGGCCTGCGCAGGAAGTGATCCAGCTGCTGATCGAGCTGTTCCAGGGATCGCTCGACGCCGCGAAGGCCGCTGCCGAGAACACGGCCGCGAGCACCGACCAGGTAGGCATCGCGCGCTCCGGTGCGCCGACCGCCTCCAGGTCCCGGCCGGCTGCCGGCGCAGCCCACCCCGACGGGTCCGTCCGCCGAGCCATGTGATGAGCCGGCTCGCCCTCACCGCCGAACAGCACGTCGACGCGCCGCCCGAAGCGGTTTTCGCACTGTTCGGTGCGGGCACGGGTGCGGGTTGGGTCTTCGACGCGGTGTGCGACCGGGTCGCTGTCGGCGCGGTCGTCACGTTCCAGGCACCGATGTTCGGTGTGGCCGCGAGCCCGGTGGAGATCCTCGGCCGGATCTCCGCGGTCCGTGCGCCGTCGCGCATCGAGATCCGGCACGACCAGCCGTGGCGTGGGCGGCTGCGGGTGCACGTCGACCCCGACGGCACCGGCACTCGGGTCCGCCTGATCGCCGACCTCGACGACGCCGGCCTCCACTGGCTGATGCGCCGTCGCGGGTTCAGCGTGCCCGACGGTGCCCCCGAGGGCACCCATCCCGTGGGTCTGCTGACGAGCAAGTCCGGGCCAGCCAGCGTGTTCGCATCGGGCACCGAGAATCTCGCGGCGCTGGCCGTCGACGAGATCAACTCCGAGGGAGGCGTCAACGGAAGGCCGATGCGGCTGGTGGTCGGGGACGACGCCACCGACCCGCGGCTCGGCACGATCGAAGCGTGGCGGCTCGTGCACGCGGGCTGCCGGGTGATCATGGCGAGCACGACGTCGGCCACGTTCTCCCGCGCCGCCAACGAGCTGCGCGACGCGGGCGTGCTGATGGTCCAGCCCGTCATGAACGAGGGCGGCAGCGGCGGCACGCTGCGCGTTCAGCTCGGAGAACGCCCGGAGAACCAACTGCGGGCCGCGGTGCGTCCGATCATGCAGGTGGCGGGCGGGCGCCGGTGGTTCCTCGCGGGCAACGACTATGTGTGGCCACAGGTGGTGCACAGCACGGCGCGACGGGTGCTCGCCGAGGACGGCGGCACAGTGGTGGGGGAACGCTTCTCGCCGCTGGGCACGCGCGACTTCGCCCCGCTGATCGAGGACGTCCTGAACTCCGGTGCCGACGTGATCCTGTCGTCCTTCGTGGGCGCCGACCTGGTGCACTTCGAACGGCAGTGCCACGCGATGGGCGTCCGCGACCGGTGCCGCTCCCTCGCGCCCGCCCTCGACGAGCCCACCCGTGAGCGCATCGGTGACGACGCCGCGGCCGGCATGTGGGGAGTCTCGGGCTACTTCGAGGAGCTTCCCGGCGACGTCAACGAGGCGTTTCTGCAGCGATACCGATCGGCGTACGGGCCGTTCGCACCGCCGGTCTCGAGCATCACGGAGTCGGTGTACGAGGCGAT
>DASYES010000489.1:0-2825 GCA_036498885.1 Pseudonocardia sp. | reverse complement strand
GCGTCGGCACGCCCTGAGACGACCGCGGCACCCCGGCGGCTAGGATTCCGCCGATCGGACCAATGCCGGAGATCCATTCAGCCCATACTCCTCACCGGCGCCGCTCCCACCCTCTTGCTGCAGACACCCGAAGGGCGAACCCTCCATGGCGCAGAGACCGTTCGACTTCGTGATCGTGGGCGGCGGCACGGCCGGCTGCGTGGTGGCGAACCGCCTCACCGCCGACCCGCGCATCCGAGTTCTCGTCCTGGAAGCCGGGCGGCCCGACTACTGGTGGGACCTGCCGATCCAGCTGCCGATCGCGATGGGAATGCCCGTCGGACACGAGCACCACGACTGGCTCTACGAGTCCGACCCCGAACCCGGGCTGCAGTCGCGGCGCCTGCACCATCCGCGGGGCAAGGGACTCGGTGGCTCCAGCTCCATCAACGGGATGATCTACCAGCGCGGCCACCGGGCCGACTTCGACCGGTGGGCCGCCGAGTGCGGCACCTCCGAGTGGGACTTCGCGCACTGCCTGCCCTACTTCCGGCGGCTGGAGAACTGCCTCGACGACCAGGACGACACGTACCGGGGCCACGGCGGTCCGCACACGCTCGCCCGCGGTCCTGCCGACGGCCCGATTTTCGCGGCCTTCCTCGCCGCCGCCGAGCAGGCAGGCCACGCGGTGCTGCCCGACATCAACGGAGCGGAGCAGGAGGGCTTCGCACCGCTGGACCAGGGCGTGCGCGGAGGCAGACGGGAGTCCGCCGCACGGGCGTACCTGCATCCGGCGCGCCGGCGGCGCAACCTCGAGGTGCGCTCACGGGTGATGGTCACACGCATTCACGTCGACGGCGGACGTGCCGTCGGAGTGCGGTACCGGCAGGGCGGTGGCTCCGAGAGCGTGGTGACGGCCCGCGAGATCATCCTCTGCGCTGGCGCGATCGGCTCGCCCCAGCTGCTGCAGGTTTCCGGCATCGGCGACGCCGACGAGCTGTCCCGGCTCGGCGTCCCCGCGGTCCACGACCTGCCCGGTGTGGGCGAGTCCCTGCAGGACCATCTCGCGGTGCACCTGCAGCACCTGTGCCGGGAACCGGTGTCCATGGCCCCGGTCCGCCGCAAGGTCAACTGGCCGGGGATCGTCGCGGAGGCGCTGCTGCTCGGCAGCGGTCCGGGGAGCCGCAACCCGATGCAGGCGGGCGGGTTCGTCCGCAGCACCCCCGACCAGAGCCACCCCGACCTGATGTTCCTGCTCGCGCCGCTGGCGATGCACAGCTCCGAGCGGTCGATCCCGGTCGGCGAGCACGGGTACCAGATGCACGTCGGCGTCATGCGGTCATCGGCGCGCGGCTCGGTGCGGATCACCTCGCCGGACCCGTCGCAGCACCCCGCGATCCGGCTGAACTTCCTGTCCGGGCCGGAGGACCACCGGCGCTGGCTGGACGCCGTCCGCATCGGACGGGAACTGCTGGCGCAGCCGGCGATGGAACAGCTGAACGGCGGTGAGAGCCTTCCCGGGCCCGAGGTCCGCTCCGATGACGAGGTCCTCGACTGGGTCGCCCGCACCGCTCGCGCAGGGCTGCACCTCGCGTGCAGCGCCCGGATGGGCACCGACGATGACGCCGTGGTGGATCCCACCACGCTGCGGGTGCGCGGGCTGGAGGGCCTGCGCATCGTCGACGCCTCGATCATGCCCTCGCTCACCAACGCCAACACCTACGCCCCGGTGCTGATGCTGGCGGAGAAGGCGGCCGACATGATCCTCGGCAACACGCCCCTCCCGGCGGAGGACCCCGCCACCGCACCCACCCGCATGGCTGTGGGTGGCCCGGGCACGGTGGCCGACCCTGCCGAAGCGGAGCCCGCAACAGCCTGATCGGCGCAATAAGGACAGAGGGGACGTTATGGCCGACCAGCGCTTGGGGCGATCAGTGCACGCCTCACCGCCTGCCTTACTGTGCCCTCCCATGAGGAGCGCCGCCAAATGAGAAATGCCTTGGCGAGCTGGAAGGCCCCGCAACACCGTGACGGATTGGCCCTCGTACTCAGCTCCGCGGTCACCTCGGGGATCGGACTGCTGTACTGGGTCGTCGCCGCGCGGCTGTTCGACCCCGAGACAGTCGGCGTGAACTCGACGATGACCTCGACGCTCACACTGCTCGGCAGCGCAGCGCAGCTCAACCTGGGTAACGCGCTCCTGCGTTTCGTGCCGACGGTGGGCAACTCCGCCCGGTCGCTGGTGGTCAAGTGCTACGCGGTCAGCATCGCGGCGGCCTGCCTCACGGGCGCTGTGTTCGCGCTCGGCTCCACTCTGTGGGCGCCCGAGCTGCTCGACGCCGTCGGAAGCGGTCCGCTGTTCGCCTTCTTCGTGCTGGCCACCCCCGTGTGGTCGATATGGGTCATGCAGGACTACGCGCTCACGGCGATCAAGCGGGCCACGCTCGTGCCGGTGAAGAACCTCGTCTTCGCGGTTATGAAGATCGTCCTGCTGCCGGTGGGCGCTGCTCTCGCGATGTTCACCGCGATCTCCGTCTCCTGGGCGGCGTCCACCGCGGTGCTCGTGGTGGTGGTCAGCGTCTGGCTGTGGCGCGCCCTCCCGGCCCACGGCACCGCCACCGCGGACAACGCCGAGGCGTTCCAGGCTCGCACGATCGTCGGGTTCGTGTCCGCAGACTGGGCCGGCACGCTCTTCTCGCTGGCGGTCAACTTCGGCCTGCCGCTGCTCGTGCTGGCCCGCCTCGGCGCGGACGCCGCCGCCACGTTCGGCGTGGCCTGGGCGATCGCCTTCGCGCTCTACCTGGTGTCGAACGGGATGGGCCAGTCGCTGCTGGCGCACGTATCGG
>DASYES010000488.1:0-1792 GCA_036498885.1 Pseudonocardia sp. | reverse complement strand
CGCCGACCTCGGCTTCGACGTCGACGTCGGCCCGCTGTTCCAGACCCCGGGTGAGGTGGCCCGGCAGGCGGTGGAGGCCGACGTGCACGTCGTCGGGGTCAACTCGCTCGCCGCGGGCCATCTGACGCTGGTCCCGGAGCTGCGTGCGGAGCTGGCGAAGCTGGACCGCGCCGACATCATGGTCGTGGTGGGCGGCGTGATCCCGCCCGGGGACTACCCGGCCCTGCGCGCTGCGGGCGCTGCGGCTGTGTTCGGCCCGGGCACCGTGATCGCAGAGGCCGCCGTGGATCTGCTGGAGAAGCTGGCGGCCCAGCTCAGGGGCTGAGCCGCCGCGGATGCGGCGAGCTCGGGAGGAGGGCCGTGGCCCGCGAGATCGATGTGCCGGCCCTCGTCAAGGGGGTGCTCGGCGGCTCACGCGCGGCGCTGGCCCGCGCGATCACCCTCGTCGAGTCGAACCGCACCGACCATCGGCAAGCGGCGCAGCAGCTGCTGATGGAGCTGGCGCCGGAAGCCGTCACGTCCCGGCGGGTGGGGATCAGCGGCCTGCCCGGTGTCGGGAAGTCGACGTTCATCGAGCGGCTCGGCACGCGGCTCACCGGCGCGGGGCACCGGGTCGCGGTGCTCGCCGTCGACCCGTCCTCCACCCGGACCCGGGGCTCGATCCTGGGTGACAAGACGCGGATGGCTGCGCTGGCCGTCGACGAGAACGCCTTCATCCGCCCGTCCCCGAGCGCCGGGACGCTCGGTGGGGTGGCGCGCGCCACCCGCGAGTCGATCGTCCTCGTGGAGGCAGCGGGATACGACGTGGTGCTCGTGGAGACGGTCGGCGTCGGCCAGTCCGAGGTGGCCGTGGCCGGGATGGTCGACACGTTCCTGCTGCTCACGATCGCCCGCACCGGCGACTCGCTGCAGGGGATCAAGAAGGGCATCCTCGAGCTGGCCGACGTGATCGCGGTCAACAAGGCCGACGGCCCGCACGAGAAGGACGCCACCCGCGCGGCAAGCGAGCTGTCCGGCGCCCTGCGGCTCGTGACGCCCCCGAACGCCTCGTGGCGTCCCCGGGTGCTGGCCTGCAGCGCCCAGAGCGGCGCCGGCATGGCGGAAGTGTGGGACGCGGTCGAGGCCCATCGCGCCGCGCTCGATGAGGCTGGTGAGCTGGCCGGGCGCCGCGCCGACCAGCAGGTCCAGTGGATGTGGGCGATGGTCCGCGACCGACTGATGGACCGGCTGCAGTCCGACCGCAACGTGCGCGAGGCGATCCCCCATCTCGAGCGCGACGTGCGCGGCGGCGAGCTCACCCCCACCCTCGGGGCACAGGAGATCCTGAAGCGCCTGGGTCTTTGAGGGTCCCGGTACCGCCGACCAGCCACGTCACCCGCTCCGTCGTGTTCTGATCGAACGGCTCTCGAATCCGGGCCCGGACAGCGCGCCGCAAAATGATGAGAGTCATGAGACACTGCTGACTCGTGCCACGGTCAGCGTGCCGGATGTGTGTCCCATGCGATATGAACCTGTTCGATGGCAGGCTCCGAAAAGGGGAATGACTGATGCCTCACGCGCACGAGAGTCGTGCGATTCGTACGCCACGGAGCGATTCGCCCCCTCGCGTGGAAATCGAGGCGAGCGCGACCGTTCGGACCGGATCGTTACGCGCCTTGCAGTGTGCAGTGGGTAATGCTGCCGTCGTGCAGGCATTGACCGATGCGCCAGCAGCGCGGATGCAATGGTCAATCAAGATGGGGACGCGCGAGGTCCCACGTGCTGCACGCCAATCGCTCGACGGGACCCTGCG
>DASYES010000487.1:0-3212 GCA_036498885.1 Pseudonocardia sp. | reverse complement strand
AGACCGCCCGGCGCGAGCGGCGCATGGGCCGTCTCCGAGGTGGTGACGGCGCCTGCGGGCATGGGGGCGGCCATCGCCGTCGCAGCCGGGAGCACCGCAGCGCCGGTGGCCAGGGTGGTCGCGGTCGCTGCCAGGACGAGGCGTCGCTTCCAATTACTCATGCTGTTCTCCAGATTCTCTCGGGCAGGACCGAGGGCGGCCCTGCAGATGATGGGAATACTTCGAGGAACTCCGTGAATCCTGTTCCTCGTCGGCCGTAAGTTGCCGCGAACAGATTCAGGGTAATTGCGTAGCCGATCAATGGTGCCGCCCCCCGACGAGCGAGTGTCGTCCCTGGTGGGGAGAACCCGAGAGTCCGGACAGGCGGTAGCGGTACGGCCGACTTCCCGACCCGGCCTCGTTCGGGCGATCAGCGCGGCGGGCGTCGACGGTGGCACCGGACACTTCCGCCGGATCGGCCGGCGCGCCGATCAGCGGTCAGCACCGCACTACGGTTGTGGAGATCGTTGTCTTCGGCGACGACCTCTTCATGCGCCATTCGACTGTCCATGGACCGAGGAACAGACCACGTTCTCCGGGTTCGGCTTGCTCATGGGCGCGTCCTATCCGGCGGTCGCCGAATCCGAGGAAGAGATCCCGCAGATCCTCTCCCGCGAGCTCGGCGGCCTGTTCGGCGAACTTTTCGGAGAGCTCGTCGACAGCGGTCGGCTGGATTACGCCCGGGACGAGGAGCTCAGTCCGGACCTGCGCCGCCAGCTAACGACGTATCGGGAGGCGATACGGCCGGACCTCCCACTCGGCGTGGCCCGGCTCATGATCGTCTGTTGGCGGCAGATCTACGGCATCGCCTGCATGGCCGTGTACGGCCACCTCGCCTTCGCCTTCAACGACTGCGAGGCGCTCTTCGACGACATGATGGACGACCTGCTCGCGACGCTCGGCCTGGAACGCAGTCCGAGGTTGCGCTGAACGAGCGTGGCGGGGAGCGCCATCGCGCGCATCCCGCCACGGGAGCGCGGGTCCGCACCCTGCCGATCAGACGCGATGCCGGGGCGTCCGCGTCAGAGCGCGACCAGCCACAGCAGGAACAGCAGCACGGTCGCCGTGAACAGGAGGCTGATGACGCGGCCGGCCCAAGGCACGGTGGTGAGGCAGGGACCCGACTCATCGACGAGCTCGGGAGCGACGGTGGACATGCCCGCTCATCGCGGAAGGGGGCGGGAAAGTTACCTGCGCAACGGACGCTGCGGCAGAAGCGAGGAAACAGGCGATGAACGGACGGCACGCCGAGCGTTTCCGAGCGGCGATGTGACACTCGCCCAGTAGGCGTGACCTCCCCGTCGGTCCATCCTTAACGTCGTTGAATGGACAGCTCCCCAAAGCCGAGCATGAGCCGCACGTGCCCGTGGTGTGCCTCAGCCAGCGTCGTCGCGTTCAGTGAGGAGGGCCTTGTCCGGGCGCTCGTCCGGCACCTCGAGGCCTGCCGGGGCGACGGGTCGGACGCTGGGGCGACTGCGCTGGCCCCGTAGCTCGCCTGTCAGCCGGCGGCGACCGCGGGCGCTCCCACAGCAACGGCGCGATCGAGCACGAGCTCCGCGATCCGTTCCCGATGCTCGGCGGCGCTGCCCAGCAAGGCGGCGTCGGTGACCGCGCGCTTGAGGTAAAGGTGCGCCGAATGCTCCCAGGTGAAGCCGATGCCACCGTGTAGCTGCACGGTGTCCTCTGCCACCCGCTGGTAGGCCTCCGAGCACGTGGCCTGCGCGATTCCGATCGCGAGCTCGGGGTCGTCGGTGCCGTCCTGCAGCGCCCACGCTGCGTGGTAGGCCGTGGACCTCGCGTGCTCGACGAGCACCAGCATGTCGGCGCACCGGTGCTTGACGGCCTGGAACGAGCCGATCGGCCGGCCGAACTGCAGGCGCGTGCCCGCGTAGGCGACGGTGCGCTCGAGCATCCGCTGTGCGCCCCCCACCTGCTCGGCGGCCAACAGCGCAGCCCCGGTCCGCAGTGCGGCCGTGATCGCCCGCTCGGCGGCGGGACCGGACGCGAGAGCCCGCGCCGGCGTGGCCGCGAACCGCACGGTGGCCTGCCGCCGTGTGCGGTCCAGTGTGGACAGTGGGACGCGCTCGGCCTCGTCGGCCAGGAAGAGCCCCACCCCATCGCCGGTACGCGCAGCGACCAGCAGCACGTCCGCCGTGCCGTCGACGACCTGACTCACCTCGCCGGTCAGGGTGCCGCCCGACTCCGTGACAGTCACCAGCGCCGGATCGTACCGGCCGCCGCGGTCGGGCACCGCGAAGGCCGCGGTGCGCGTGCCCTCGACCAGCGATGCCAGCAGGCCCTCTTCGACCTCTGCCCCGGCCAGGGCGACGAGCGC
The DNA here is from genome assembly GCA_036498885.1 of Pseudonocardia sp. Classification (GTDB taxonomy): domain Bacteria; phylum Actinomycetota; class Actinomycetes; order Mycobacteriales; family Pseudonocardiaceae; genus Pseudonocardia. The sequence goes on along the minus strand of DASYES010000487.1, from coordinate 838 downwards.
GGGTACCGCGAGCCCGACGGTGCCGAGCACGGGCCCGGGCACCAGTGCCGCCCCGAACTCCTCCGCCACAACGGCCTGGTCCACGAGCCCGCCGCCGGCCCCGCCCAACTCCTCGGGCACCGCGAGCCCGAGCACGCCGAGTTCGGCGCCGAGACGGGTCCAGATCGCACGGTCGTAGCCGGCCTCGGACTCCATCAGCCGGCGGACGGTGTCCTCGTCGAGGCGCTCCGCGCAGAACTGGCGCACGGCCCGTCGCAGGTCCTGCTGCTCGGGCGTGAAGACGAACTCGGTGCCCGCGTCAGCCACGCGGCACCTCCTTCCAGGGCTTGCCGGAGTCGGCTCGCAGGTCGCCGGGCAGGCCGAGGATCCGCTCGCCGAGGATGTTGCGGAGCACCTCGGACGTACCGCCTTCGATGGTGTTGGCACGGGAACGCAGGAAACGCTGCTGGACGGGACCGCGATAGTCCTCGTTCCGCTGGATGTCCCGCTGCGTGTAGTCGCCGTAGAGCGTGGCCTCCGGGCCGAGCAGCTCCATACAGAACTCGTAGACGTGCTGGTTCAGCTCGGCGGACGCGAGCTTCGCGATCGAGCCCTCCGGCCCCGGCGAACCCGACGTCGCCGAGCGGCGGGCACGTTCGTCGGTGAGCCGCTGAGCCTCCGCGCGGGTCCAGAGCGCAGCCAGCTTGTCGCGGAGCACGGGGGTGTGCCTGTGCGGGTAGCGCGCCCACAGCTCAACGGCGTCGGCGATGGCCCCGGCACCGCGAACGGAGGACGACCCGCCGATCGCCGAGCGCTCGTTCATCAGCGTGGTCATCGCGACTCGCCAGCCGTTCCCGAC
>DASYES010000486.1:0-6476 GCA_036498885.1 Pseudonocardia sp. | reverse complement strand
TCGGTATCGCCGCCGCGTTGCTGATCACGGCACCGTTCCTCGGGCTGGCGATCGTCGCCGTGCTGTACCTGGGGCTGATTCCCTACAGCGGCTACCTGCACAGGTGGCTCACGCGGCATCCGGAGGCCTGGGGGGTGCCGGTGCGGGAACGCCGCGCCGTCGCCCGGGCGGCGCGCTCCGCACGCAGGCTCGGGCTGCGCCCCCCGCTGCGCCGCCGGGTGGCGGGCCGCGCCAGCGCCGTCGCCCGCGCCGTGCGCCGCTTCGGCGACGACCCGGCAGCCGCGATGCAGCGCCGGACGCCGAACGGCCGAGCACCCGGCCCGGCCCAGGTGCCGCGCAACAGGCTGCGACTAGGCCTTCGCAGAGTCCGCCGCCGCTAGCGTCGAGCAAACGAGGTCGTCTTACCCGTCTCCGGCGCCCAGGCGGCGCCTCGCGGCGTTGTCGTCGGCGCCGATACAACAGCGGTATCGGCGCCTCCTGCGCCTCGCGATCCATCCGCCTGGACAACGGATCCGGGCAAGGAACCCCGTTTCCGCGACACCAGAGCGCCCGCACAGTTCGAGGGGTGCGGGCGGCTCGCTAGCGTTCAGCTCGTGAGCGCCCCCTCGATCACCCTCGTCGCCCGGCTCGCCGCTTCCGCCGCGGACGCCAGGCGCGGCGTCGTCCGGCTGCATCCCGAGGTCATCGACGCGCTGGGCCTGCGCTCGTGGGAGGCCGTGACCCTCACCGGAGCCCGCGTGACGACGGCGCTCGTCGCCCCGGCCGAGGGGCCGGCCGGCCAGGCGACCCTGGACGACGTCACCCTCTCCAACGCCGGGCTGTCCGATGGCGCGCCGGTCGTGGTGGCTCCGGCGGCGGTCGAGCCCGCCCGCCGGGTGCTGCTCACCGGCTCCCGTCTCGCCCGTGCCGCCCTCACCCCCGAGATCGTGCGGCTCGCCCTGCTGGGCAAGGTCGTCACCGGCGGTGACGCGGTCTCACTGCTGCCCCAGGACGTCGAGCCCCTGCCCGGCCTCGACGTGGGCACGGCCCGCCGCCGCGTCGCGGGGGCCCTGGGCAGCGCGTGGACCACGGAGCTGCTCACCGTGGCCACGGTGGAACCGCCGGGAGCGGTGGCCGTGCTGCCGAGCACGGTTGTGGGTTGGGAAGGCGGCCCGGCAGCCGGCGTTCCGGTCCGGGGGACGGGCGGGTCCGCAGCCCGGGGCGCGGAACGGGCGGTATCGCAGCCGTCGCGAGTCGCGGCGGCCGCAGGCACACGTGCCGTGCAGCAGCCCGTTGCGGTGACCGAGCAGGAGGCCGCCGAGCCCGCGGTCGCGATCGAGGACCTGGTCGGCAACACGGACGCGGCCCGCCGGCTCGTCGAGTGGCTGGAGCTGAGCCTCGACCGGCCGGACCTGCTCACCCGCCTCGGTGGCTCCGCCCGCCTCGGCGTGCTCCTTGCCGGCCCCGAGGGCGTCGGCAAGCTGACCTTGGCACGCAGCACGGCCGCCGCGGTCGGTGCGTCCTGCGTAGAGCTCGCGGCGCCGGGAGTGGCCGCGCTCGAGGCGGGCGCCGCATCGCAGCGTGTGCACGACGTGATCGGTTCGGCGCGGGCCGCGGCGTTGGCGGGCTCGCGGACCATGCTGGTGGTCACCGACATCGACGCCCTGCTCCCCGCTGCCTCCCCGCCCCCGCTCGCCACGATCGTCCTCGGCGCGCTACGGGAGGCAGTGGATACGCGTGGGCTCGCCCTTGTCGCCACGACGGCGTCGCCGGAGTCGGTCGATCCTCGGCTGCGAGCCCCCGATCTCGTCGACCGGGAACTCGGGCTGGCGCTCCCCGACCTGCGCACCCGTACCGAGCTGCTGCGCCGGCTGCTGTCCGCCGTGCCACTGGCCGACGGTGTCGACCTGAAGGCGGTCGCCGAGCGCACCCCCGGCTTCGTCGCCGCCGACCTCGTCGCGGCGCGGCGGGAGGCCGCCGTGCAGGCTGCGCTGCGCCACGCCGGTGACGGGGAGCCCCGTATCTGCCAGCAGGACCTGCTCGACGCCGTGGCCTCCGTACGGCCGATCTCCATGTCGTCGTCGGACACCCTCCAGACCGGTGGGATCACGCTCGACCAGGTGGGCGACATGGTCGAGGTCAAGCAAGCGCTCACCGAGGCAGTGCTCTGGCCGCTGCAGTACCCCGACTCGTTCGCCCGTCTCGGCGTCGCCGCGCCCCGTGGAGTGCTCGTCTACGGGCCGCCCGGTGGTGGGAAGACGTTCCTGCTGCGCGCACTGGCCGGTACCGGGCAGCTCAACGTGTTCGCCGTGAAGGGTGCGGAGCTGCTCGACAAGTACGTCGGCGAGTCCGAGCGGGCGGTCCGGGAATTGTTCCGCAAGGCGGCGGACGCGGCGCCCGCCCTCGTGTTCCTCGACGAGGTGGACGCGCTGGCGCCACGGCGCGGTCAGTCGTCCGACTCGGGGGTGGCGGACCGGGTGGTCGCCGCGCTGCTCACGGAGCTGGACGGGGCGGAGCCCTTGCGCGACGTGATCGTCGTCGGCGCCACGAACCGGCCTGAGCTGATCGACCCGGCGCTGCTGCGGCCCGGCCGGCTGGAGCGGCTGGTGTACGTCCCGCCGCCGGACGCCGCTGCGCGCGCCGAGATCCTGCGCGCGTCCGGGAGGAACATCCCGCTGGCCGCCGACGTCGACCTCGACGCCCTCGGTGCGGAACTCGAGGGCTACTCGGCGGCCGACTGCGCCGCCGTGCTGCGCGAGGCCGCGCTCGCGGCGATGCGGGAGTCGCTCGACGCGGCTGTGGTGACGGGTGCGCACATCGCGGCAGCCCGTGCCGCCGTGCCGCCGTCGCTCGACCCCGAGCAGGTGGCGGCCCTGGAGGCCTACGCCGACCGCCGCCTGTCCTGACAGAGGTGCGTCAGCGGCCCTGGTAGTCGTTGGTGGCGATGACGATCAGCCCGGGGCTCGCCTCGTCCAGGCCCGAGAATCGCGCCTCGGCGCGGAGTCCGAACTGGTCGGCGAGGGCCTGCGCCGCCTGCTGCTCACCCGTGCCCGGCCGGTAGTAGACGGTGCTGGTCGGGATGATCCCTGACGGGTAGTTACCGACCTCCTCGACCTGCCAGCCTGCGTTGCGGAAGTCAGCGGCGGCGCGTGCGGCGAGCCCGGTGATGGTGCTGTTGTTGTAGACCCGCAGCGGTGCGCGGACGGCACCGGTTCTGCTCGTGCCGCCTGAGGTGACGCCGTCCTGGGAGGACGACGCATTGCCGCCGGGCGCACCCGTGGGAGCGGGGGTGAAGGACGGCACCGGTACGGCAGCCTGGCTGGTGGAGGCCGGGGCCGCCGGAGGCGGGGCCGCCGGAGTGGGGGCGGCCTGTGGCACGGGCGGCGCACTCGGCTCCGGGGTGATGCTGACCTGTGTGGACAGGGGAGGTGGGGCAGCCTGCTGGTCGCTACCGGAGCCGCCGCCGCCGGTGGCGAAGGTGGCGAGGCCGACGACGCCGGCGATGATCCCGATCCCGATCAGCGCGAGACCGCCGATTCGCAGCGGAGACGGGCCCCCTGACGAAGCGGGTGAGGTCACGTATGCCTCCGGTGGGGGGTTAGTTCCAATCAGGCCGGGGCGATCATGGTGCCTCTACCACGGCTCCATGCCCAGCCGACGCGCCGCACGGGTGCGCTGCCGGCTGCTGCGCAGCCTGCGGAGCCTCCGCACGAGCAGCGGGTCGGCCGCGAGTGCCTCCGGCGTGTCGATCAGCGCGTTGAGCACCTGGTAGTAGCGGGTGGCCGACATGTCGAACAGCTCGCGGATCGCCTGTTCCTTCGCGCCGGCGTACTTCCACCACTGACCCTCGAAGGCGAGGATCTCGCGCTCCCTGCGGCCCAGCTCCCGATGGGCGCTTCCGGTCGAGGACTCCCCGCTGGGTCCGATGGCGGACTCCATCACGCTCCTTGCTGGCCGGCCTCGCGAACTGCGAATGACATGCCTGTCATTCGCGGCGGCCATTCAACCACGATGGACCGACGAGAACCGGGGAGGCACGCACCACCCGGTGGAGTGGACCGACGATCAGTGATGGGTCGGCGACTAGTGTCGGCGGACGTGGCCGTACGACCCATCCGCATCATCGGTGACCCCGTCCTGCACACGCCGACCCGTCACGTCGAGGTCTTCGACGACGCGTTGAAGACGCTCGTCGAGGACATGTTCGAGACGATGGCGGCGGCCGAGGGCGTCGGCCTCGCGGCCAACCAGATCGGGGTCGATCTGCGGCTGTTCGTCTACGACTGCCCTGACGAGGAGCGGCGCGTGAGAGTGCGCGGGGTCGTCGTCAACCCGGTGTTGGAGACGTCGGAGCGGCCCGAGACGATGCCTGACCCGGAGGACGACGAGGAGGGCTGCCTCTCGGTGCCGGGCGAGCACTTCCCGACGGGCCGCGCGGAGTGGGCGCGCGTCTCCGGCGTGGACCTCGACGGGGCGCCGGTCGAGGTGGAGGGACGCGGCTTCCTGGCCCGCTGCCTGCAGCACGAGACCGACCACCTCGACGGCGTGATCTACCTGGACCGGCTCGTCGGGCGTAACCAGCGCGCCGCCCGCAAGATGCTCAAGCACACCGGCTGGGGCGTGCCCGGGCTGGAATGGGATCCCGCCACCCAGCAGGCGGAGGACGTCTAGGAACACGACAAGGCAGCCTTACGTTCCTTCTTCTGCAAAACTGTAAGCAGAAGGAGGTCGCCGTGGACGAGCTGGACTCCTACTCCCGCACGGTCAGCGCGGTGGCGGCCGAGCTCACCGGTCGTGTCGCGGCCATCCGCACCGGTCGTGGCAGCGGCTCGGCGGTGCTCGTCGCCGCCGACGGGGTGCTGGTGACCAACGCTCACGTGGTCGGCGACGCGCGCCGGGGCCGGGCCGACTTCGTCGACGGAACTCAGACCGACGTGACGGTCGTGGGCACCGACCCGCTCTCCGACCTCGCGGTGCTGCGCGCCGTGAGACCGGGTGACCTGCCGCCGCCGGTGCAGCTCGGCGATGCCGACCAGCTCGTCGTCGGCCAGCTCGTGGTGGCGGTCGGCAACCCGCTCGGCCTCGCCGGTTCGGTCACGGCGGGCGTCGTGAGCGCGCTCGGGCGGGCTCTGCCCACCCGCAGCGGGAGCGCAGGCCGGGTGGTGGAGGACGTCATCCAGACCGACGCGGCGCTCAATCCCGGCAACTCCGGTGGAGCGCTCGCCGACAGCCACGCGCGCGTCGTCGGGATCAACACGGCGGTCGCAGGCGTCGGCCTGGGGCTGGCGGTGCCGGTCAACGCGACCACCCGGCAGATCGTCGCCACCCTTCTCGCCGACGGACGCGTGCGGCGCGCCTACCTCGGGGTCGTCGGCGCGCCTGCCCCCGTCCCGGCCTCGGTCGCCGAGCGGTACAGCCGCCGCAACGGTCTACGGCTCGTCGAGGTGATCGGCGGCAGCCCGGCAGCGCAGGCCGGGCTGCGGGCCGGTGATCTGGTGCTCGACGTCGGCCGTCGCCCGGTCCAGGACGCGCAGGGCATCCAGCGCCAGCTCTTCGGCGATGCGATCGGGGTGCCTCTTCCGGTCACCGTGCTGCGCAACGGAGCCATGGTCGACGTCGTCGCGGTCCCCACCGAGCTGCGCTGATCGCCCGGGCGGATCAGCCAACGTAGCCGTGCTCCCATGCCCACGCTGCGATCTCCACGCGGTTACGAGCGGACAGCTTGCTCTGCACGTTCGTCAGGTGCGTCTTCACCGTCGAGAGCGAGACGAACAGCTCCGCCGCGATCTCGGAGTTCGTCCGGCCGCGGGCGACGGCCCGTACGACGTCGAGCTCACGCGGGGACAGCGGATCGCGCAACGTCGATCCTGCCGCCGGCCGGGAGGCCAGGTGCTTGAGCAGCCGCACGGTGACCGACGGGGACACGAGCGCGTCGCCCGCCGCGGCGGCCCGCACCGCCTCCACGAGCAGCCGCGGCCCGGCGTCCTTCAGGAGGAACCCGCAAGCGCCCGCCCGCAGGGCGCCGTACACGTACTCGTCGAGGTCGAACGTCGTGACGACGACGATCCGCGGCGGCGTGGGGTCGCTCATCAGCGCGCGGGTGGCCTCGAGCCCGTCCAGCTCCGGCATGCGGATGTCCATCAGCACCACGTCCGGCCGCAGCGTGCGGGTGCGCGCGACGGCGTCCACCCCGGTGCCTGCCTCGCCGACCACCTCGACGCCGTCCTCGGCGGACAGGATCAGCCGGAAGCCGGTGCGCACCATCTCCTGATCGTCGGCGAGCAGGACCCGGATCACCGGGTGCCCCGCAGCGGCAGCCGGGCCGAGACCGTCCAGACGCCGGGCGCCGTCGGTCCCGCGGTCAGCGTCCCGTCGAGTGCTCCGACCCGCTCGGCCATACCGGCCAGCCCGAACCCGCTCGACCCGGCGCGGGGCCCCACCCCGACCGAGGGCACCCCATCGTTGCGCACCGACACCAGCAGGGCCTCCTCACGCAT
>DASYES010000485.1:0-6879 GCA_036498885.1 Pseudonocardia sp. | reverse complement strand
CTCCCGTTCGGCCAGCAGGTCGTCGATCAGCTCGCCACGGACCTGCTGCTCCGCTGTCGACACCTGCCGGTCCATCAACATCAGCAGCGACGCGGTCTGCGCAGCGCGCTCGAAGGTGCGGACGTCCGCGTCGAGCAGCCGTGTCGTCGCGACGAGTACGAGGTGCCCGTAGCGCTCTTCGCCTGCCTGCACCGGCACCGTCCAGGTGCGGGACGTGCCCGGTACCCGTGCTGCGGCCACCGCCCCACGGGCCGGCTCCGGCAGGATGTCGGGCAGCGTCCCGCGACCACCGGTCACGAGCACGGAACCGTCCACCCCCACCGCGGCGACGGTGCCGTCGAGCATCGCTGCGACGGCTTCCACGAGCTCGCCGAGATCCGCCCTGCGCAGCACCAGCGGGAGCAGCTGCTCATGGGCTGCGCTCGCCCGTTCCAGGCCCTCGCCCTGCCGGGAGAGCTCTGCGTTGGTCTCACGGAGCCGCCCGGCCGCCACCTCGGCGTGCGCGAACAGCCGCGCGTTCTCGATCACGATCGAGGCGTGGTCGGCCAGCGAGCCGAGCAGCTCGATCTCGGAGCGGTCGTAGGAGCGCTCGTACCGGTTCGCCACGAACAGCGCACCGATCACGGCGTCGCCGATGCGCAACGGCACGCCGGCGATGCTGACGATCCCGTCCTCGACCACGGCGTCCGTCACGGACGGGTAGCGGTTCAGCCGTGCGTCGTTCACGTAGTCCGACGTCGCGAAGGGCTCGCCGGTCGCGATGATCCGGCCCCCGATGCCACGCCCGACCGGCTGCCGGATCGACTCGATGGCCCGGGTGACGGTGCCGAGGGTGATGCGCATGTAGACGTCACCGCGGACGGGGTCGAGCAGGGCGAGGTACGTGGCGTCGGTGCCGAGCAGTTGGCGGGCTCGATGGACGATCGCGTCGAGCACCTCGTCCACGTCACGCAGCGACGCCAGGTCACGCGCGGTCTCGATCAGCGCGTGGGTTTCCTTCTCCCGCCGCTTGCGGTGTGCGAGGAGGTCGCGGATTCGGCCCGAGCGGGCGATCGCGATGAGCATCTCGTCGCGCTCGGGGCCGGGTGCGCTCGCCTCCACGATCTCGGCGAGCTGGTCGAACGCCTCGCCCGGCGCCTCGGTGGCCAGCAGGTGCAGCAGCCGGGCGATCGTCTGGTCCGTTGCCGGGATGCCCATTCCGCCAAGGATCATCGAGCTCACGTCTCCCGTCCGGTACGCCGCTGTCCGGCAGGTCACCATTTATCGATCGAGATCAACGATCACGCTAGGCGACGTGGTTGCGCCCGCGGGAGTGTCTCTTCCGCCGCGCGGGACGGTGCCGATGGACCGCACCGTCCCGCGAGCCGTCAGGCCGCGCTGCCGAACTTCGCCGCGACGCGTTCCTGGCTGACCTTCGGTGTCCAGCGGTCCTCCTCATCGGCCCAGACGTCGCGCAGCTTCGGGATCACCGCCGATCCGAAGAGGTGGTTGTTCTGCGCGGCCACCTCCTCGGGCAGGTCACCGACGTGCATGCAGGTGATGAGCTGGCCGATTCGAAGATCCGTTGCGAGGGCGCGGACGCGCTGCTCCACCCGCTCCGGGGTGCCGGCGATGATGTACCCGAGCTCGTCGTACTCCCAGAACGAGAGCTCGCCGCGCTGGGCCTTCATCCGCTCCTCGGCCGACTGCGTCTTCGCCCGCGTGAGGTTCGCCTGGATCGAGGGCAGCGTGTTGTAGCCGGGCGGTGTGGCGAACTCGAGACCGATCGGGTTCTGCCGGTAGAAGTACTTCACCGCGTCGGAGTACTGCCGCTCCGCCTCGGCGTCCGTGTCGGCGCAGCAGATGATCTGGGTGAACGCCATGCGGTTGGGGTTCATGTTGGCGCCCTGGCTCTCGGTGTAGTCCCAGAACCCGCCGACGATCGGCGCCGCGCTCTGCTTGCCGGAGAACGACAGGTAGCCGTAGCAGTAGTCCAGCCCGTTGACCACGTCCCAGGTCTCAGGGCTACCGCTGCCGGGGATCCAGACCGGGATCTCCTGCTGCACGGGCCGCGGCCACGGGTTGACGTAGCGCAGCTGGGTGTAGTTGCCGTTGAACGCGAACGGCTCCTGTGCCTTCCACGACCTCGTGATCAGCTCACGCGCCTCGTGGAACCGGTCGCGCAGCTCGATCGGAGGCACGCCGTAGGAGAAGGCGGTGTCCATGGGGGTGCCGAACACGATCCCGGCAATGACTCGCCCGCCCGACAGGCAGTCGAGCATCGCGATCTCCTCGGCCACGCGGATCGGCGGGTTGTACAGGGCCAGCGAGTTGCCGCACAGCGCGATCGCGGAGTTCTCTGTGGTGGCCGCCAGCACGGAGGCGATCAGGTTCGGCGACGGCGTCATCGCCAGTGACGTCTGGTGGTGCTCGTTGAGCAGCAAGGAGTCCCAGCCCAGGCCGTCCGCCTGTTGCATCAGCCGGATGTACATGTGGTAGTCCTCGCCGACCTGGACCGGGTCGGCCACGGCCGCCGGCGGCGTGACCCAGGAGCTGTGGACGGTGTCGCCGTAGTCCGAGGGCAGCTTGGTGTAGTACTGCTGGGCGAACCAGTGGAACTTCACGGGATTCCTCTCCGCGGGTGGTCGTGCCGCTCAGGCGACAGTGCCGACGAGGTGGGTGGCCGGGGTGCCGCCGAGGTTGACGACGTCGGCGCCGAGCTCCTTGCCCTCGGGCGAGCCGAGGGCGGCCTGCATGGCTCCGGCGTCGGCGAAGTAGAGCTCGGCCATCAGGTGGTAGCGGGGCGCGGAGCCGTCCGCGCCAGGGGAGAACCGGGTGACCTCGACGCGGTGGATGCCTGGCACCGCCTTGGCGAGGGGGACGTGCGTGCCCATGTAGTGGGCGTCGAACGCCTCGACGTCGGCCGGGGTCTCGTAGAGCACAGTCAGCTTGATCATGTTCTCCTCCGTCAGCGTCCTGCCGTCATGGCGCCGCCGTCGACGCGGTAGACCTCGCCGTTGACGAACGCCGACTCGTCCGAGGCGAGGAACAGCACCATGTTCGCGATGTCGCTCGGCTCGCCGACCCGTGGCGAGGCGACACCGGCAAGTGCCTGCCGCGGGAGATCCGGGACGGCGTCGAGCAGCTGCTGCGTCCGGATCACCCCCGGGGCGATGGCGTTGCACCGCACGCCCTGCTTCCCGTGCTGCGCGGCGATGAAGCGGGTCAGCCCGATCACCGCGGCCTTGGTGCTGCCGTAGGCGGTGAGCGCCGAACTGCCGCGCAGCCCCCCGACCGAGGCCATGTTCACGATGGACCCACCGCCGTGCTCCACCATGTGCGGCAGCGCGTACTTGCACATCAGGAAGATGCTGCGGACGTTGGTGGCGAAAGCCCGGTCCCACATCTCGATCGAGGTGTCGATCACCGAGCCGTCGGTGAACCACGCGTCCGGTCCCACCAGCGCGGCGTTGTTGTGGATCACGTCGACGCGGCTGTGCTGGGCGATCACCGCCGCAACCAGGTCCTGTATGGACTGCTGGTCGGTGGCGTCGAAGTGGATCGCCGCGGCGGCGCCGCCGATTCCCTCGGCGACCGTCTTGGCCCCGTCGAGGTTGATGTCGGCGATCACGACCTGCGCGCCCTCACGGGCGAGCGTGATCGCCGTCTGCCGCCCGATACCTGCCGCACCGCCGGTGACCAGTGCGATCTTGCCCTCGACCCTGCCCATCACGCCTCCAGGAACGTCGTCACGGCGGACACGAACGCGTCCTCCTGCTCGATCATCGGGTAGTGGCCCGCCGCCTCGATCGGCGCGAGCGTCGCGTCGGGGATCAGCCGCACGAACTCCTCGGCGTAGGACAGCGGCAGCAGGCCGTCGGACGTGCCGTGCACCACGAGCGTCGGTGCGTCGATGAGCGGCAGCCGCCTGCGCAGCCCACGGTCGGCGATCGGCCACATGAACTTGGTCGCCGAGCCGAGGTTCTGAGCGGCGAACAGGATCGCCGCGTGGGGGTTGTCGGGGTCGGGGACGAAGTTCGTCGGCTCGGTCTGCGGCGGCTCGCCGTGCCACTTCGCCTTCTTCACCTCGTCGGCGGGGCCGAACGGGTCGAGCGTGGGCTGGTCGTCCAGCCACAGGCCGTAGGCGTTGACCAGCACGAGCTTGCGCACCATCTGCGGGGCGACGGCGGCGAGCTCCGCGGCGAACATGCCGCCGAGGGAGTGACCCACGACGTCGATGCGTTCGATGCCCCACGACTCGACGAGCTCGCGGTGGTACAGCGTCACGTCGAGCACGTCGGTGAACGACTCGAAGCCGGTCGACCGGCCGTAGCCGGGCTGCTCCGGGGCGAGGACGCGACGGCTCTGTGCCAGGCGTTCGAGGAATCCGGCGCCGCCGGGATGACGCTCGTAGCCGTGCAGGTAGAGCAGCGGATCGCCGCTGCCCGACTCCCACAGCTCGACGTCGAACCTGCCGACGTGAGGGATCTCCAGGGTGGTCACGTGCCTCCTCCTAGCGGGTGGGAACGGGGACGGCCGCGGCGCCTGCGGCGACGCGCGCCCTGCTCACGGACGGGGTCCAGGGGTCCTCGTGCTCGGCCCACAGATCGCGCAGGTGCGGCGCCACCTGCAGGCCGAAGAGCTCGTTGTTCATCGCCGCGGTCTCCTCCGGGAGGTCGCCCATGTGCATGCACGTGATCAGCTGCCCCACGCGCAGCTCGACGGCCAGCTCACGCAGGCGCTGCCGCACGCGCTCCGGCGTGCCGGCGATGATGAAGCCGAGATCGTCGTACTCCCAGAAGGACAGCTCGCCGCGGGTGGCGCGCAGCCGGTCCTCGGTGCTCACCCCGCGGGCCCGCTCGAGCATCTCGCGCTGGGAGGCGATCGAGGTGTAGCCGGGCGGGGCGGCGAAGTGCAGCGGGGCGCGCTGTCGGGTGAAGAAGTAGCGCACGGCGTCGCCGTAGCGCCGCTCTGCCTCCGCCTCGGTGTCGGCCACGCAGATGATCTGGGTGAACGCCATCCGGTTGGGGTTGACGTCCAGCCCGCGCTGCTCGACGCGGTCCCAGAACCCCCGGACGATCGGACGGGCGTTGGCCAGCCCGAAGAAGGACAGGTAGCCGTAGCAGTAGTCCTCGTCGAGCACGAGGTCCCAGGTCTCGACGCTGCCCGTGCCGGGCACCCAGATCGGCGGCGGCGTCTGCACCGGGCGCGGGAGCACGTTGACGTAGCGCAGCTTCGTGTACGTGCCGTTGAACGCGAAGGGCTCGGGCTCGGTCCACGCGCGGGTGATCAGTTCCCGCGCCTCGTGGAAGCGCGCCCGCAGCTCGGCGGGCGGCACCCCGTAGGCGAACGCGGTGTCCATCGGGGTGCCGAAGACGAACCCGGCGATGAGCCGGCCCTCGGAAAGGCAGTCGAGATAGGCCATCTCCTCCGCCACCCGGATCGGCGGGTTGTAGAGCGCGAGGGAGTTGCCGATGACCAGCAGCGCGGCGTTCTCCGTGCTGGAGGCCAGGCTCGCGGCCAGCAGGTTCGGCGACGGTGTCATGGCGAACGTCGTCTGGTGGTGCTCGTTGACCGCCAGCCCGTCCCAGCCGAGGCGGTCGGCCTGCTGCATGAGCCGGATGAACATCCGGTAGTGGGCGCCGACGTGCAGGGAGTCGACGAGCGACGCCGGGACGTCGACGCTCCCGCTCGGATGCTTCTGCGGGTATGTCTCCGGGAGACCGTCGTAGGTCGCCTCGGCGAACCAGTGGTATTTCACCCCGCCCCCTCAGAAGTCCGGGCCGAGCCCGCCGATGGGCGGCATCCCGGAGTGCGCCCACAGCCCGCCGTCGGCCACCACGTGCGTCCCGGTGACGAACGCTGCTTCGTCGGAGGCCAGGAACAGCACCACGTTCGCGATCTCCTCGGCCCGCCCGTAGCGGCCCATCGGGATGGCGTCGCGGATGTCCTCCCAGATCTGCGGCGCGGCGTCGTGCAGGCGGTCGATCGGCGGGGTGCCGATCGGGCCGGGGCACACGGCGTTGCAGCGGATCCCCTTGCGGGCGTACTCGATCCCGGTGACCCGCGACAGGTTCACCACGCCGGCCTTGAGCACGTTGTAGGCGCCGAGCCCGTAGTCGCCTGCCAGTCCCGAGACCGACGCCGTGTTGACGATCGCGCCACGGCCCTGGGCGAGCATCGGCACGAGCGCGCACTTGATCGCGTACCAGTACGCGGTGAGCCCGACGTCGAGCGAGCGGCGGAAGCCGTCGAGGGTCAGGTCGCCGATCCGGCCGGCCTCGAAGGCGACGTGGTTGTTGTGCAGCACGTCCAGCGTGCCGTGGGTGTCGGTGGCGAAGGTGATGACCCGCTCGATCTCGGCGGGGTCGGACGCGTCGGCGTGCAGGAAATCGATCACTCCGCCGTTCTCGCGGATCTCCCGCGCGACCGCGTCCCCCGACTTCTCGTTGATGTCGGCGATCACGACGCGGGCGCCCTCACGGGTGAAGGCCCGTGCGGTGGCCGCGCCGATTCCGGAGCCGCCCCCGGTGATCACGGCGACCTTGCCGTCGAGACGCATGTCTCGTCCTTTCTGCTGGAAGAGGTGGGTGCGGCGGAGTGTGCGCTGCTCCCGAGTCTGGTGAGCGGGGGCGGGGCGGACAACGGAACGCCGTCCACCCCTGCCCGTCATGTTGTGTGCAGGGCTCCATGCGGCACGGCGGCTACCCGGTGACGCCGACGCCGCGGAACGTGGGCGCGTAGGCGGGCTGGTAGCCCTCCGGGAAGACGGCCGTGTCGGTCCACGCGCTGGGTGGGAAGTGCGCGTGCAGCGGGAAGCTCTTGAGGATCTTCTTCTCCTCCTCGATCATCCGGTGCATCGCAGGCAGCCGGGCCTGTCTGTCCGATCCGGACAGTGCG
>DASYES010000484.1:0-3264 GCA_036498885.1 Pseudonocardia sp. | reverse complement strand
ATGAATCCGACGGCGAAGACGGCGAGTGTGGCGAGTAGGGCGCTACCGGGGGTGCTGTTGGTGAAGAACTGGGCGGCGAAGAACACCGAGAACGTGGTGTAGACGTTCCAGTCGTACCATTCGAACGCGTTTCCCACGCCGATGGTCACCAGTAGACCGGCTCGACCGGGTGGTCTGTTCGTACGACTCCCGGGCACTTTCAGGACGCTCCCTCCGGCCGCTGATCTACAAGATCGTAGGCGTTGACTTGACCTGCCGGCATGGCATTCGTCGGGATGTGGCAACTTCATCGAGAATCGTCATATCCGGCGCAAGTGGCGATTCTCCGCGGTGTCCATTCGTCGCTCGATGGCCTTGTACCGCCCTCGCCCCTGGAACTTCGTACGCTGTACGCGGTACTGTCGCCCGGTCTGATCGGACGAAGGGGGCGAAAGTGATGATCTTGGTGACCGGGGCGACCGGGAACATCGGCAGGCGGGTCGTGGACCACCTGCTGCGGGCCGGCGCGACCGAGATCCGGGCACTGACGAACAACCCGGCGAAGGCGGCGCTGCCGCCTGAGGTCGAGGTCGTCGAGGGGTACCTGGGCAGGGTCGAGACACTGCCCGCGGCCCTTGCCGGGGTCGACCGGATGTACCTCGCGCCGCTCGAGAACACCGTGCGGGAGGTCGTCTCGCTCGCCGCGACGGCCGGCGTCTCCCGGATCGTCGACCTGGCAGGCGGAAAGGCGACGTGGTGGGCATGCATCGAGGAGGCGGTGGAGGAGTCGGGCGTCGAGTGGACGCACCTCGAGCCCGGCGAGTTCATGGACAACTACCTGATGTGGGCCGAACAGATCCGCACCACCGGCACCGTCCGCGACGGCTACCCCGGCGCCGCCGCAGCGCCCATCGACCTCGACGACATCGCCGCGGTCGCCGCCACCGTCCTCCTCGAGGAGGGGCACGTCGGGAAGGCCTACGAGCTGTCGGGTCCGGAGTCGATCAGCCGGGCCGAGATGGTGCGGCAGATCGGGCGGGCGCTCGGGCGCGAGATCCCGTACGTCGAGCTGCTCCACGACGAGGCGGTGGCGCAGCTGACGCCCGCCATGGGGGAGTTCGCGCGGTGGTACGTGGACGGGATGGCCGAGCTGGCCCGGCACCCGCAGCCCGCGGTGCCGACGTTCACGCAGCTCACCGGGAGGCCGGGCACGACGTTCGCCCAGTGGGCGGCGGCCAACACGGGCGCCTTCCGCTGAGTGGGTGAGGGGTGCGGCGTCAGCCGGGCGGAGCAAACGGCTTGCGGCCAGGGACGAGTGCCACCCGTCCGATACCGCCGTAGCGGTTGGCATATGACAGTGCCATGGCCAGGTCGGTCACGCCGTTGGCGCCGGAGCCGTCGAGGAACTGCACGCTGAGCACGCCGAAGGCTCTGCCGTTGCCGTCGAGGTAGCCGCTGCCGGAGTCACCGGGACGGCCCGGAGGATTGGTCAGAACGCGGTGGGAGCGCCCGCCTGAGCCCTCGCTGACGACATCGCCCTCCTTCACCACGGTGCCGCCGTTGTTGGGCTGGTAGCTGAACACCGGCTCCCCGGCCGTCATGCCGTTGCTGTCGAGGGCGGAAGGCCCGCCCAGGATGGGCACGGTGGGGTCGACCGAACCGACGGCACCGGGGTCGACCTGCACGAGCGCGAAGTCGTTGAGAAGGCAGAGCGACTGGTCGCTCTCGCCCCGCTGCTGCATCGTCGCCCACGAGCTGTAGGCCAGCCGCCCGTTGCTCCTGGTGCCGTTCTTGTCCTCGATGAGCACGGTGGTGCCCATCGGGAGCGACCGCTCCCGGCAACCGCTCAGACCCATCGCCGTACCTGCGCCCGCGCAGTGTGCGGCATAGCCGAGGTAGGTCTTTCCGCCGCCGCTGAACACGAACGCCGCCGTGCAGGCGTTCGCGCTGTTCTGATCGATCGGGCTGAGCATCAGCACGCCGGGCGTGATGGTGCCGGCGGCCTGCGCCGCTGCGGGCCCGGTCAGCGCGGCCTGGTGCACTGCGGCCTTGTCCAGCGCGGGCGCGCTCGGTGTGGCGACAGCGACCGTTGGCCAGGCTAGGCCCAGCACCGCGGCAGCGACCATGGCGGCGACGGCGCGAAAAACGCTGCGTCGACGGTGCACGGGGGACCTCCTCGTGAGCGCTCGTGTGCCTCCGGTGGCCCGACTCTATGTGCCGTCGAGCGCTCTGGAGCGGGCGCGAGGGGGTGGTCGCTGACGGAGCAATGGACTAGTCAGGCCGGTGGGGTTAACCCCCTACCGGCGCATCCGGGTGCCACCAGCGGCGGCAGGCCCGGGATCTGTCAGGCTGGGTGGGCTCCCACCGTGTGAGCATTTCGCCCGGGGGCGACCGCAATCGAGAGGACCTGCCTGTCGTGCTGGAAGTCGTGGCTGTCTGCGATGCGATCCTCTACAGCTCGTGGCTGCTGCCCGCACTCGTGATCCTCATCGCGATCGACGGCCCGTTCCCGGTGCTTCCCAGCGAGACGCTCCTGATGACCGCGGCCGCACTGGCGTTCGGGCGTCACGACGTGCTGGCGGTGGTCGCCCTGTTCGTGGTCGCGCTGGTCGGCTCGGTCGCGGGTGACCTCCTCGTGTTCGGCCTGGGTCGCTCCTCGCACCGGGTGCTGGCCCGCGCCGTCGAGGCCGAGGGCGGGCTCTCCTCGTGGGTGCGCCGGCGCCTGCTCCAGCGTCCCGCGGTGGTGTTGGTGGGGGCGCGGTTCATGCCGGGCGGACGCCTGCTGAGCACTGCGGCGGCCGGCCGCTACGGGCTGGATGTGCCCCGCTTCCTGATGGGCTCGGTTGCCAGTTCGGCGGCCTGGAGCGTCTACATGCTGCTGATCGGGCTGCTCCTCGGGCCGATCACAGGGGGCAGTCCGTTGCTCAGCCTGCTCGCGGGTGTGGTGATGGCCGTGCTGACGGCCGGGGCGTTCGCCCTGGCGCAGCGGGTGCGGGCGATGCGGGCAGCCGCGGCCGCGCCGTCCGGCGTCGGACCTGCATTGGAGCTGGTGGCGCCGCACTGATCGACGCCATACTTCGGCGCGTGGGCACACAGCGTTGGGTGGCTGAGGTCGGCGAGGACAACGCGCGCTGGCTCGCCACTGAGAGCCGCACGGCGCGCCTCGCCTCCGGGTACCGGCCCCGGGCCGTCGACGGGGGCTGCATCGAGCTCTCCGTCCTTGCCCTGGGCGCTTCTCGGGAGCTCGGTGAGGAAGAGGACGGCTACATCACCGACGATGGCGAG
>DASYES010000483.1:0-3648 GCA_036498885.1 Pseudonocardia sp. | reverse complement strand
CGCAGCTGGTGGCGCGCCGCCTCCTCGCGGATCACGGAGTCGAGGGCCGGGTTCGGCCCACCGCTTCCGATACGCGGGATGGTGCCGACGACGGAGCCTGCGGGCAGGGCGGCGATCACCTGCCGCAGCGAGGTGTCCAGGCCCGGCGTGCGGCGCGCGACGTCCTCGATGCCGATGACGCAGCTCACGAGCGCGGCGGGCTGCTCGGCGGTGAGCGCGGCCAGCTCGGGAAGCTGGCGGCCGAGAACGTCCGCGACTCCGGCGCCCGCGCGCGACAGGTTCACCACGCGCCAGGCGTCGCGACGGCGCAGCATCTCGTGCACGACGCCGACATAGCCCACATCGCGAGTGGTGGCGCCGATCCCCTGGCTCACCGAGTCGCCGAGGACCACCCAGAGCGGCCCGGTGGTGGCTCGGGCCTCCATGTTGGCGGCGGCCCAGTCATCGGCGAACGCGCGCTCCCGTAACCTCCGAGCCGATGCCCCGGGCAACACGCCACCGAGGAAGCGTTCACCTCCGGCTTTGACCCGACGCGCGGTGGCACGCATGCGTGGGACCTGCAGTGGAGAACTCATGCCGGGACTCCGAGCGGTCGGCGCCTGCTGGGGGCGACACGGGGGGCGATTGTCGTCACCGTAGTCAGCAGGAGCGATCACTCACCGACTGGCCCCCTGCTTCCCGGCGATCGGGTTCTCGCGACGCTCACTCCTGGCTAGCATGCGGCTCGCCGCTGTGATTGTTCCCCGCTATCCCCAGCCCCGCTCCGCGTCGCCATCGCCGGGAGGCCGCATGACCAGCCAGCTCACCGACGTCACCTCGACGCTCGCGCGATGGGAGACGGAGCGACCGGACGCCGTCGCGATCCGCTTCGGAGCGAGCGTCGTCCGCACCTGGTCGGAGCTCGCGCGGCGGGTACGGCAGAACGCGGCGGCACAGCGCGCCGAGGGGCTCCTGCCGGGCGACCGGGTGGCGGTCCTCGACCTCAACCACCCGTCCTGCATCGAGCTCACCCTGGCCTGCGCCCAGATCGGCACGGCCAACGCCGTGGTCAACTTCCGGCTCGCTCCTCCGGAGATCGTCTACGTCGTCAACGACGCGGCGGCCCGGATCCTGTTCGTCGGGCCCGAGTTCGCCGCTGCCGTCGAGCAGGTGCGCGACCGGCTGCCGACCGTCGAGCGCGTGATCCGCGTGGGTGGGGCCGACGACGAGTACGAGGCCTGGCTGGCCGCCCAGCAGCCCGACCCGGAGGTGCACCCCTCCAGGCCGGAGGACTGCTTCGTGCAGCTCTACACCTCGGGCACCACCGGGTTCCCGAAGGGCGCGATGCTCACCCACCGCGGCATGCTCGCCCACGCCCGCAACGTCGCCGTCGACTTCGAGATCGGCACCGATGCCCGGGTACAGGTGGCGATGCCGCTGTTCCACGTCGGCGGCACCAGCTACGCGCTGCTCGCGATCCTCGCCGGGGCCCAGATCATGATGTTGCGGCTGCCCGATCCGGCCGCAGTGGTGGAGATGCTCGAGTCCGAGCGGATCACGCACACGTTCCTCGTGCCTGCGCTGCTGGCTGCGATCAGCCAGGTGCCGGGCGTGGCCGACCGCGACTTCTCCTCCATCGTCGCCTTGTCCTACGGCGCATCCCCGATGCCGCTGCCGGTGATGCGCGCCTGCCTGAAGCTCTTTCCCGGCGTGCTGCACCAGGTCTACGGAATGACCGAGGCCTGCGGGGTGGTGAGCTCGCTCGGGCCGCAGGACCACGACGACCCGACCGCGGCGCACCGCCTCGTCTCGGCAGGCACGCCGATCCACGGCGTCGAGATCGAGATCCGCGACCCCGCCACGGGCGAGGCCGTGTCCACCGGCGAGTCGGGTGAGATCTGGGTGCGCACCGAGCAGTTGATGAGCGGTTACTGGGGCAAGCCGGACGCGAGCGCGGCCGCCATCACGTCCGACGGCTGGCTGCGTTCAGGGGACGGCGGGCACATCGACGCGGACGGCTACGTCTACGTCACCGACCGGATCAAGGACATGATCATCAGCGGCGGGGAGAACATCTACCCCGCCGAGATCGAGCGGGTGCTGGCCGAGCATCCGGACGTCGCCGACGTCGCGGTGATCGGTGTGCCCGACGACCGGTGGGGCGAGGTCCCCAAGGCGATCGTGGTCGCGGCGCCGGGCATGGAGATCAACGGTGAGGCGCTGATCGAGTACTGCCGCGAGCGGCTCGCCGGCTTCAAGTGCCCGAAATCCGTGGAGACCCGCGAGGAGCTGCCGCGCAACCTCACCGGCAAGGTGCTCAAGAAGGAGCTGCGCAAGCCGTACTGGGAGGGGCGGGAGCGCAGGCTGGTCTAGCGCGGCCCGTCAGAAGCCGAAGCTGACGATCGCGGGGAGATCGGCGCCGCGCAGCCCGGCCAGCACGAACCGCTCGTGCGGCACGAGCGGTTCGGGCAGGTCGTCAAGGCTGTACCAGCGCAGGTCGGCGGCCTTCGCCTCCTCCATCAGGCGCGGCTCACCCGTCCAGCTCCGGCAGGCGAAGAAGAAATCGACGCGTTCGTCGATCTCCTGGTGGTTGCCCTGCGTCCTGTGCATCGTGGTGAGCGGCACGAGGTCGGCGGGCTCGACGGCGATGCCGAGCTCCTCAGCGGCCTCGCGGCACGCGGCCGCTTGCACGGACTCGTCGAGCTCCACGTGACCGGCGGCGGCCGCGGCCCAGTGCCCGTCCCTGTAGCCCGTGCCGCGGCGCAGCTGCAGGAGAACTTCGTCAACGTGGCCGACCCGACGCAGGGGTAGGACGTACGCAGCCGGGACGACTCGGAAGCTCACATCCGAAGCCTAGTTAGGCTCCGGTCCATGGTCAGCACCCGTTACGAGAAGATCACCACGGCCGACGGAGGGGTCTTCGACGCGTTCTGCGCCGTCCCGGACTCCGACTCCGCACCTGGCGTGCTGATCTTCCAGGAGATCTTCGGCATCAACGACAACATCCGCGGGCTCGCGGAGCGACTCGCGGCCGCCGGCTACCTGGTGCTCGCCCCCGACATGTTCTGGCGGATCGAGCCCAGGTTCGAACGCAAGGACGAGTCCGGCATGGCCGATGGCATCGAGCGTGTCCAACAGCTCGACTTCCAGCTCGCGGCCTCCGACATCACCGCCACACTCGCCCACATGCGCGCAATGCCCGCCTGCAACGGCAAGGTCGGCGGTGTGGGCTTCTGCCTCGGCGGCACGCTCGCCTACCTGTTCGCCGCCACCTCCCGCGTGGACGGCCACGGACCGGATGCGGTGGTGTCCTACTACGGCTCCGCCATCCGCGGCATGCTCGACATGGCCGAGAAGATTGAGTGCCCCATCCTCTTCCACTACGGCGACCGCGACCCGTTCATCCCGGCCGAGGACATCGAGGCCGTGGAGCAGGCGATGGCCGGGCGGCCGGACGCCACTGTGTACCGCTACGACGCGGGTCACGCCTTCTCCAACTGGGACGCTCCGTCGATGTACGACGAGGCCTCGGCCCGGGTCGCCTGGGACCGCACCATCCAGTTCCTGGACGATCACCTGCGCGCCTGATCAAAGCCCTCACCGCGTCATCGAGGCCCGGGCAGCCCGGCTTCTGAGCGAGCAGCTCAGGACACCAACCACCCAAGGCTT
>DASYES010000482.1:0-8213 GCA_036498885.1 Pseudonocardia sp. | reverse complement strand
TGCAGGCCCCCTGACCTAGGCTTTGGCCTGCATGCTCGAGCGGGCCGGGTTGCCCTGCTCCTCGGCCTTCGGGTCCATGAGGTCCGCCTTGGCCAGCACGCCTTCCTCGATCCGGGCGCCGAGCGCGTCGTCGACGTTGCGCCAGTAGTCGAAGGCCCGCTCCAGCACGGGCTCGGTGACGCCGTTGAGCAGGTGCCCCACGACGTTGTCGACGAGACGCTCACGGGCGGCGTCATCCATGACCTCGCGCACGAGCGTGCCGGGCTGACCCCAGTCGTCGTCCTCGGCGTGGTCGACGTAGGCGGCGCGGGTGATGTCCCCGTCGGTGTGCCAGCTCGGGATCTTCCCGACCCGCGAGAGGTCAGCGGCCGGGCCGCCCTTCGAGTTCGGTGCGTACACCGGATCGGCGACCTTCACCATGCGCATCGCACCGTCCTTGCTGTACGAGTGCACCGGAGAGATCGGCGCGTTCACCGGGATCTGCTGGTAGTTGCCACCGAGGCGGTGCCGGTGGGCGTCCGCGTAGGAGAACAGCCGGGCCAGCAGCATCCGGTCCGGGCTCGGCCCGATACCGGGGACGAGGTTGTTCGGCTGGAACGCGAGCTGCTCGATCTCGGTGTGGTTGTCCGTCGCGTTGCGGTCCAGCGTCATCCGGCCGACCTCGATCAGCGGGTAGTCGCCGTGCGGCCAGACCTTGGTGAGGTCGAACGGATTGAAGCGGTAACCCGGCGCGTCGCCGTACGGCATGATCTGCACGTACAGCGTCCAGCTCGGGTGCTCCCCGTCCCGGATGTGCTCGAACAGGTCGCGCATGTGGTAGTCGGTGTCGGCAGCCGCCATCTGGTCGGCCTCGTCCTGGGTGAAGAACTCCACGCCCTGGTCCGTCTTGAACGTGTACTTGACCCAGAACTCCTCGCCGGCCTCGTTGATCCACATGTAGGTGTGGGAGGTGTAGCCGTTCATGTGGCGCCACGTGCGCGGAATCCCCCGGTCGCCCATCAGCCAGGTCACCTGGTGTGCCGACTCCGGCGAGAGTGTCCAGAAGTCCCACTGCATGTCGTGGTCGCGGAGGTTGTTGTCGGCGCGGCGCTTCTGGGAACGGATGAAGTGCTGGAACTTCATCGGGTCCTTGACGAAGAAGACCGGCGTGTTGTTGCCGACCATGTCGTAGTTGCCCTCGGCCGTGTAGAACTTCAACGCGAAGCCGCGGGGGTCGCGCCAGGTGTCGGGGCTGCCGCGCTCCCCGGCCACGGTGGAGAACCGCGCGGCCATCTCCGTTCTCTGTCCCGGCTGGAACAGCGCGGCCTTGGTGTACGCGCTCACGTCATTCGTGACCTCGAACCTGCCGAACGCTCCGCTGCCCTTCGCATGGGGCTGCCGTTCAGGTATCCGCTCGCGGTTGAACTGCGCCATCTGCTCGATCAGGTAGCTGTCCTGCAGCAGGATCGGGCCGCCCGGTCCGACGGTGAGTGAGTGCTCGTCGCTCTCGGCGGGGATGCCGGCGTCGGTCGTCGTGAACTTCGAAGTGGTGGGATCGCTCACCAGTGTTCCTCCTCGTGATGTGGCTCGTGCAGTTCGGGTGCACCGTTCGGCGGAGCGGCCTCGCCCTGGCGTCGCCCGAGCGCGGGGAGTCGCGTGTGGACACCTACGAGCGCGGCCGCGCATCGGTGACCGCCGCGGAAACCTCGCGGTCCGCGGTGCACCGCTGCGTCGGCGGTCATGCCTCAGGTGCGGACGAAGCCATCACCAGCGCGTGCCCGGTGGCAACGCGTCCAAAACCTGGACGCTCGCCGTTGCCGGGCGGATTTCACCCGTGACGCAGGCAGATCGGGCGCAACGGGTACGGCCGTAGTGGCCGGCGGGCCCGTCAGAAGGCCACGTTGATCACGATCGAGGCGAGTATCGCGACGAGGAGCCCGGCCAGCCCGAAGGGCAGTGGCCTCCTGCCCCACGGGGTTCTCGCGTCCAGAGACAGGCGGCCGGAACCGGCGAGCAGCAGCACCAGTGCGAGCACGACGAGCGTGAGCTCGAACTCGAAGCCAGTTCCCGCGCCCTCGAAGAAGCCGCCGCCGTGCTTGGCCCAGACCACGCTCAGCTGCACTCCGAGCACCCCGGCGGCCGCGAGCGGGGTGACGAGGCCCAGCACCAGCATCACGCTCGCGCCGACCTCGGTCAGCCCGGTGACCCAGGACAACAGGGTGATCCCGCGGGTGAAGCCGTAGCCGTGAAGGACGTGGGCGAAGCTGCTGAGGCCGGGACCGCCGAGAAAGCCGAACACCTTGATGAGCCCGTGCCCGCCGATCGTCGCGGCCAGGATCAGGCGCAGGAGCAGGAGCGCGACATCGAACCCCGTGCCGCCGTAGCGGTCGGCGGGGGCAGGGACGGCGGGCCGCGTGACGGTCACCGATTCCGTTGTGCCGCCCGCGAGCGACGTCGTGCTCTGGTTGCCGTGGTTCACGTGGACCTCGCAGTGCAGATGGTGGGAGGTGGGCGGCGGTCGCGACTCCCGGAACGGGCGGCATCGGCACGCCGGATCGCGGTCGACCTCCGCGTCGACCAGCCGCACCAGAGCCATGCTAGGTGCCACACCGCCGAGCCGACGCCACATCGTGACCGGGCAGCCCGCAAAGCGGGCGTGACCGTAACCGTTCCGATCTGCACTCCCGACGCACGCCGCACCTCGCGGACGCGAGGTGAACGGGACCATCGCGCCAGACGGCGGGCCGCGGAAGCCGATCAGCCTCCGTGTAGACGGGTGATGTAGTCGTGCGCCGTGAGGGCGAAATCCTTCCACTTGCCGAGCGGAAGCTTCGTCATCTGGGAAGCGCGGAATTCGAAGATCCCGGCCTCCTGGCGTGCGTTGTCCGGCCCGACCTGCTCGGTCTTGTCTTTGAGCGCCCCCATATTGGTAGGGGCATAGATGGCCTTGAGCTTGTCGTCGTTCTCGGCGATGGCTGTCAGCCAGTCCTTGATCGTCAGATCCCGGACGCCCGTGCGCTCGGTGCCCGCCGCGATGACGTTCTCATTCGGGTCGATGGTGCCGCTGACGTACTTGCCGGCCGATGCGGCATCGACGACCAGCTCGACCCAGAGTTTCTTGTCGGCCTCGAGAATCGTCCGTTCGGCGGCCGGCAGCAGCCTGAAGAGCTTGGCGAAGTCGGTGCGCGCCATCAGGACGTTGGCGATCTGCTTGGGGTAGGCGAGCTGCCGGTGAGTGATCGAGCCCTTGATGATGTAGCTCGAGATCACTGCGATCAGGCCTCTGAGGTCGTCGCTGGGCGTCGGTAGGGCGCCCTTGCCCCGCACGCGGCCGGCCTGCGCCGCGAGGTACGCCGCACCTGGCACCATCGCAACAGGTGCGGGTCGGTCCTGGGGCGGTTGAGGCGCAGGCTGCTGCCCGGTCGCGGGGGTCTGCTGCTGCCCGGCCGCGGCGGCGGGCGGCGGGGCCGGGGCCATCCGGGTGATCGCCCCGAGCGCCAGGCCGAGTGTGACCTGCGGGCTCCCGTCGAGCGGCCCGTTCGGGGTGATCACGAACCTCTTGTCCGGATTCCGCTTCGTGGCCATGTTCTGCGTGAAGTGCCTGTTCGTCTCTCCGGCCAGCTTCATGCTCGTGCCGACGTCGGTGAGGTTCTGCATGACCGCCTCGAGGCGCTGCCTGCCGTTGTCGCCCTCCTCCACCGGCGGATCGACCACGAACTCGATCTCGGACCGCTTGTTGGGTGCGATGTCGGCGGTGACCTTGAAGCCGTCGAAAGGTTCCCCGACGACGTCATACTTGTTCAGCGGTTTGCCGGGCCTGGCCTTGCCGATCAGCGGCTTGTCGGCCGTGTCGACGTACCACCCGGTCTCGATCTCGATTCCGACCTTGCGCTGCACCGTGAGGTCGCGAGGCACCGGCCGGGCGTGGGCATGCGCGGGCTCGGGTGCGGTCTGTCCGAGCTCGGCGGGTGGGCGCCGCAGCGCCCGGTGGGCGTTCGCTCCGGCGGCTCGTTCCTCACGGTCGGTCGGGTCGCTGATCCGCAGGCCGTCGCCGCGGACGGCTCCTGCGACCGGCCCTCGTCGTTGCTGGATGACGTGGGTCAGTTCGTGGGCGAGGGTATGGCGGTCGTCGGCGCCGGGGCCCAGGACGACGTGTTCGCCGGAGGTGTAGGCCCGTGCGCCGATCGCGTCGGCGGATCTGCCGGCCGCGGGTCCGGTGTGGACGCGGACGGAGCCGAAGTCCGCGCCGAGGCGGGCTTCCATGTCGCGTCGGACCGGGGTGTCGAGCGGGTGTCCCGAGGAACGCAGTACCTCGGGGACGCCCGGCCGCTGCGCCGTCGGCTCGTCGACCGATTCTCCTGATCGGCTCGCGTGGAGGAAGGCGACGACAGCTGCGTTTCCTGCGCTGCGCTGCAGGGCCAGGAGCCCGGCCGGGGCCCCGCCGGACCGGGCCGGGGAGGGCCGGGGAGCGGGGTGGGATGTCCCGGCCCGGTCGGCGTCGCGCCCCGCAGCCGTCTCGTGACGGAGCACATGGCCTCCTTTGCCAAGAGTGAGCAAAAGCTTCCTCTAGGTGACACTAGGACCGCACTGATGGGTGGGCAGGAATCATTCGGGCATCGTTGTGGGCACGTGCGTCGCCCGAATGGCCATGTGGACCGGGGCATGGCTGCCGCAATTCCCGGCGCCGTCGGGGGATCGGCGGGCACGGCTCAGAAGAGCCGGCCGAGCGCTGCGTCGAGGTCGGGCAAGTAGAGGGGGCGCCACTCACCGCCGACCAGCGCTTGCATCACGAACCCGGCGCCGTCGGGGCACAGGCGAAACGGCTCGTGCGGTGTGGCCTGCTGGACCTCGGGCTCGAGCGCCAGCACGCCGGTGAGCGTCAGACACCCGAAGCCGACGTCGACCACGTGCGGCCCCTCCGGCAGGTCGATGTGCAGCAGCGTGTGGCTCCTCGGCGCCGCAGGCGCATCGGCCGGACGCCCCCACAGCACCCGCGCCGCGAGGCCCGTGGTGCGGTAGCCCAGCGCGTCGAGGGCACCGCGCAGCAGGAGGTTCTGCTCGAAGCACCAGCCGCCTCGCCCACCGTGGACGAGCTTTGCGGAGAGGCTCTCCTGGTCGAGCCGCACGTCCCGTCGCGTGAACGGGTCGAGGTTCTCGAACGCGATCGACCCAGCGTGTGCAGCGACGATGCGCCGCAGAGCGGGAAGGTCGGCGTCGTGTGCGCCGGGCTCGCCGATCCTGTCGAGGTACGAGGTCGGCATCGATGTCGCCGAGCCGGTCGTGGTCATGGCGGCCATCCCGGCCGCTGCACCCGACACACGGTCAAGCGGCGTTCTCGATCAGCCACGGATGCAGATTCCGGTACCCGCGAACGGCCAGGGGCCGCAGCGCGCGCAGAGTGAACCGGGGGTCGTCCGCGAGGCTGAGGGCGACCGTCCGGTCGACGAGTACGGAGTCCGGGGCGGCGTGTGTGGTGAGCCTGGACGCGATGTTGACGACCTCGCCGTAGACGTCCCCGTACCGCACGAGGACAGGCCCGGCGGCCAGCCCGATCCGCAGCCGGGGGAGCAGCGGCTCGCCGCGCACGCGGTCGCGCAGGCCCAGCGCTATGGCCGCCCCGTCGGCGATCTCGTCCGCGACGAACAGCACCTCGTCCCCGACCGTCTTGACGATCCGGCCGTGCCCGTCTGCGATCACCTCGGTGGTGGTGGAGCCGAAGCGTTCGATCATCTCGCCGAGCTCCGCGGTGGAGCGCCGCCGCGTCGTGCGGGTGAAACCGACCATGTCGGCGAAGCCGACGACCAGAGACCACGTGTCGGGGGCCTCCTCCTGAGTGCCGGAGGTCGCCAGCAGGCGGTGCACGGTGGCCGCAAGGTGCCGGCGCCACACGTAGGTCTGCAGCGCCTCCAGAGCGGGGAGCACCGCGGCGGTGGTCTCGAGCGCCTGTTGCGCCGTGACGTACTCCGATCGGCTCTCGATCAGCCGTTTCACCAGGCCGACCTGCCACTCCGCGAGCCGCGACATCTGCTGTGCCACAGCCCGGGCGACCGCCTCGCGCACGTCGGGTTCGAGCACACCGGCCTCGGTGAGGTCCGTCATCAGCCGGACGGCCTGCTCGTCGCGCTCGGTGAACAGCACGGCGTCGTCCGCCACCTCGGCGAAGCCCAGCGCACGCCACAGCCTGCGCCCCTCGTCGAGGTCGAGTCCGGCCGCCTCGCTCACCTGCAACCGCGTGTAGCGCCGCGGTGCTCCCAGCACGATCTCCTCGATCGCTTCGTCCAGCGGGCGGTCGACCGTGCCCACGTCAGGTCGTGTGGACGATCAGCACGTCCACACCCGCGCGGCGCGCGGCGCCGGACGGGACGGAGCCGAGCAGACGCCCGCTCAACGTGTTCAACCCGCGGTTGCCGACGACGAGCAGGTCGGCGTTCGCGTCGGCGACGGCCTTGCGGAGCACCTCGACCGGTGCACCGTCGGCGGCCACCGTGCGGACCCTGCCGGCACCCGCGGCGAGCGCCCGGTCCTCGGCAGAGCGCAGCGTCTCCTCGGCCGGAGTCCAGCCGCGAACGAGGAAGGCCTCGTCCTTGAGAACGTCCTCGGCCTCGGTGGTGTCGTCCCGTCCGGTCGGGGTGTAGGCGCACACGATCACGAGCTCGGCGTCGGTGTCGCCCGCGACGGCGGCGGCGCGGTCCACGGCCGCGAAGGAGGTGGCGGATCCGTCGGTGCCGACGACGATGGTGCGGTAGGCGGACATGGAGGCCTCCGGCTCGGGGGAACGTCGGGTCCCGGAGGTTACCGGCGGTAGCGGGCGACCCCGACAACCGGTGGGATCACCCGATCGTGGTCACCTCGTCGATCACGGGAGGTGCGGGCGGGAGCAGTGCGGGCCCGACGAGCCGCCGGCGCAGCTGCCAGCCGGCGCGGGCGAAGAGCGCGTTCATCGTGGCCGCCATCCCGCGCAGGTCCGCGCGCCCGGTGAGGTAGGCCCATCGGTGGCGCTCGGGCAGGCCGAGGAACACCTCGAAGAACGCGGGTACCTCGTCGGGCGGCATGCGCAGCAGCGCTTCGAGCCCGACGCGGCGCAGGCGGTGCACCGCGCGTGCCGCCGCGGGCCAGATGGTTGCGTCGGCTGCGGCCAGCGCCGCGTGGGGGCCTGCCGGGAGGCGCGAGGCCACGGCCTCGGCCACCGCAGGCGCGAGGCCGAGGGTCGCGGCGAGGTTGAACCCGCTCGCCGGGTGCACCAGCGGAGCCGCCGCCCCGAAGCCGAGCACCCCGGGCGTCCGGTGCAGTGGGGAGTCGAGGGGGAAAACGACCCGCTCGATCGGTGCGGTGGGCTGCGGTGCGATCCCGTGGTGCGCCAGCCGGGCGAGGAGCCGGCGCTGCAGAACCGGCAGCGGAAGCCCGGGACGACGTGCCAGCGAGGTCTCCTCGAGCAGGACGGAGCCGCCGCCGAGCGGCACGGCGTAGAGGAATGTCGGCCAGCCCTCCTCGCCGTGGTCGCAGCGCCAGTCCATGAACAGCGCCGTGCCCGTGGCGACGAGGGCGGCTGCCTGCGACTCGTCGACCACCACGCCGTACGCCGTCTGTTCCGCGGCGGGACGGCGCTGGGCGGATGCCGAGCGCAGCGGCTGGCGCCGGCCGCCGGCGTCCACGACGATCCCGGCCGCGATTCGGGAGCCGTCCGCCAGCGCGACCGTCCCGGGTGCCACCACGTCGACAGCCCGTCCGGCCAGGACGGTGGCTGCGGAGCGCTCGAGGCGGGAGTCCAGGTGCGCGCGGAGCCCCGCGACGTCCATAACGGCGTAGTCCCAGCCCAGGTCGTGCGGCGAGAGCGCGATCGCGCGCCCGCGCACCACGGCGGCCACAGCCGATGGAGGCAGCGCCGCGGGCAGCTCGCGGGCCCAGCAGCCGTAGGTGACCCGCCACGGGGCGTCGGGAGTCGGGTCGACGAGCAGGGTGCGCAGTCCGCGCTCGGCGGTCTCGGCGGCCAGCGCCCGGCCCGCGGGTCCGCCGCCGACCACGAGAACGTCCGCTCTGAGCACGGATTCGTTCTACCGCCCCACCCCGCGAGCCGCCCGTTCCCAGTGCGCGAGTCGCCCGCTTTCGGCGCGCGAGTCGCCCGTCTCCACCCCGCGAGTCGCCCGTCTCCACCCCGCGAATCGCCCGTTCCCGGCGCGCGAGTCGCAAGTTCCCCGCGAGCGAGTCGCCTGTTCCCCGTCCGCACGTCGTACCGC
>DASYES010000481.1:0-2103 GCA_036498885.1 Pseudonocardia sp. | reverse complement strand
CCGGTGAGCACGTCGCGCAGGAAGTCCGCGCGGTACTTGCTCTCCACCGCCGACACGGCCTGCTGCTTGGTGATGACGAGCGCGGCGACGGTGGCCGCGCGCTCCAGCATGCCGGCCTCGGGCGCGGACTCGCCCACCGCGGCCATCCGGCCGTAGGTGTAGCCGCCGGCCACCACCGGGACGACCGTACGGTCGTCGTGCTCGCCGAACTCCGCCGTGCCCGGGTCACCGGTGCGCAGTTCGGCGAGATACCGCTGGTCGCCCGAGGCGGCCAGCTCCCGCCCGTCGGAGTCGATCACCGCGACGGCGGCGCCGAGCAGCGCCGCGACCTCGTCGGTGATCTCCTGCAGCCCGCCGCCGCACAACACGATCTGCACGAGCGCCCGGTGGACCTCCTCGGTGCGCGCGAGAATCGCGGCCTGCCGGTTGAGGATGTCGGTCAGCACCTGGTTGAGGATGTCGTCGAAGCCGACGTCGTTGGGCAGCAGGATCAGCGGGAAGCCCAGCCGGTCGGCCTGCTCGATCATCTCGTTGGGCAGGCCGTCCAGGTAGCGGCCGAGCTTGACGGCGATCGCCGCGAGGCCGCGCTCGTCCAGGTCGGCCACGAGGTGCCCGAGGGACTGAGGGGTGTTCCGCAGCGGGTATCCCGTGGTGAGGAGCAGTTCGTGCGGTTTCACCCAGCCGAGGATGTCCGGCACCTCCATCACGTTGAGGCGCTGGATGACCCGGCCGAGCCCGTTCTCACCCGCGATCACCCGGGCCCCGGAGAGCGCTGGCACACCGAGCACCTCACCGACCGAAAGCCCGTAGGTCAGCGTTCCGGTGCTCGCGAGGCGCAGTGTGGGGGGTAGGGGTTCGGTGAAGGACATGGGTGCCCGATCTGCCGCAGTTGACCACCTATGCGCGAACAACCATGACAACAGACACGAACGATGGCAACCATCCTTGGCAGAATTATCCATACGGCGGGGCCCAGGCCCGGTCTACGTTCGCCACGAACGGCCATCACGAACAGCCACCACGAGTAGCGACCACGGGGAGGGCCCGGTGCCGTTGTCCACCGCCCGGCGGAGACCGAGGCCGCATGGGTCCCATGCCGTGACGGTCCCCACCCTGCCCGGCGCGGCGAGCCTCGGTGTGCGCTCCGCGCTCAGCGGGCCCCGGCGCCACGGCCGCGTGATCGCCGTCTTCCCGTCCGCCGTCTACCTGCAGGTGGCGCGCTCCCCCGAGCCCGCGGTGATCGCGCTGACCACCTCCGACGCCGTACGCCCGCCGAACGCGGTCGTCCTGGCCGTCCCGACGCGGCAGGAACCCTTCCGTTCGGTGCGTGAGGGTGACGAGACGTTCGTCGGCGACGGCACCGTCCTGATCGGCGGGCGCCTGCGAGCACGCGTGCGCCGCTGGTGGGACCCGACCCCGGTGCTCGGCCCGCTGTCACTGGCCCGTCTCTCGCACGGCGAACGCGCTCTCGACGCCGTGACCGGGCCGTGGGGCCTGTCGGGGCACGCCGCGCCGAAGGCCCTCGCGGACGCCTGCCTGGCCGGAGATCTCGCATGTGCGGTCGACGCCGCCGAGCGGATCGTGGGCCTCGGCCCCGGGCTGACGCCCAGCGGAGACGACGCGCTCGCCGGCCTGCTGCTGGCGCTGCGCCTGCTCGGCGGGGCCGTACCCGGCGGCGGGCGCGCGGTGTGGCTCGCCGACTGGCTCGGCGCCGCCGTCACGGCCCACGCCGGTGAGCGCACGACGTCCCTCGCCGCCACCCTGCTGCACTGCGCCGCACGCGGGCAGGCGAGCATGGAGGCGGCGGCCGTTCTGCGCGGCATCGCCGGGCAGGATCCTCTCGTCCCGGCCACGCGGCGCCTCCTCGCGACCGGCCACACCTCCGGCGCCGACCTGGCCTGGGGCCTGCTCCTCGGTTGCCGGTCCGCCCTGGCACTGAGCGCCGCGCACCCGCCTCGGCGCGGCAGCGGCACGTGAGCGAAGAAGAACGAGGGAGCGGCACTCTGATCACGAACGAACTCGTGGAGGTGCGGTCCGGCGCGTACCACGACTCGGTCACGCTCATGCGGACCGGCCGCCGTCTCGCCGAGCGCCCGGGCGTGA
>DASYES010000480.1:0-8176 GCA_036498885.1 Pseudonocardia sp. | reverse complement strand
CCGAGGTCGGCCGCGGGCAAGATCCTCCGGAAGGCGCTGCGTGCGGCCATGACGCCCTCCTGCGGGTCCGAGTAGCGGATCAGCCGCGCGCCCGCAGGGCGTAGCGGCGTTCGGCATACGCGATGTCGTCGCGCCAGAGCCGCCGGGCGGCCACGGCGATGAACGGGCGAAGCGCACCGACGACGCGGCGCGCGTGGCCGAACCCGGGACGGTCGGAGTGGGCGACCACAGCCTCGATCACGGCGGTACGGGGGAGCCCGTCGGCATCCGGCCGCAGCGGCGTCGCGTGCGTCTCGACGACGCTCCCGGCGCCCTCGCCGTCGACGATCTCCATCGTGATCGTCCGCGCGTCGGGGCAGCTGAACTCCGCGCGAACCGGAACGCCGAGGCGCTTGCCGACCGTGAACGTCACCTCGATGAGAAAACGGTCCTCGGCCGGCGGAGCGTCGAGCGGTGGCGCGCTGAGCACACGCAACGCCGTGAAGGAGTACGGGTGGAGCCAGGCCCCGTGCCACGGGTCGAGCCGGTTGGCGATGACGTCCTGCGGCTCGCACCGGCCGATCACGGTGGCGACGGCGGCGAGCCCCTGGTCGGGGGGACGGGGGCCGAGCACGGGCGCGTCCGACGGGCGGTCGTCCGGGCCGAGCGTGTCGTCCAGGCGCACCCAGGCGAGGACGCCGTCGTCGTGGGCCGGTGCGGGTCGCCAGCCGGGCCGCCCGGACGTTCCGAGCGCGAGGCCGTGCCAGCGGCAGACGAGCCGCCCTTCGTGCACGGGGGCGTCGCACAGTGGGGCCCCCAGGTGCGGGCAGGCGCCCGGCCCGACGTGCAGCGCTCCCGCGTCGTCGCGCCACGCCACGAGCTCGCGCCCGGCGACGAACCGGCCGAACGCGCGCCCCGGACGAATCTCACGGCTGCCGGCGAGCACGAACCACCCGCCGGGCGAACGGCCCTGCGCCCGCTGCAGCGCGGCCGCGATGAGCCCGGGCGCCGCGTCGCTCCACGTCGGCCGCTGCTCGGCCCACGGGGGGCGGTGCAGCCGGCGCAGCGGGTTGACGGAACGGTGCTCGTTCACCGCCTCAGGCTAGGACGGGCAGGCCGAGCCCGCCGGTCGATCGCGCCCGGTCGAGTGGTGAGCGCGTGGCGGACTCACAGCCATTCGTTGCGGCGGAACACCCGGAAGAGCCCCAGACAGGTGAAGCCGATCACGAGCAGTACGAGCGGGTAGCCGAAGCGCCAGTGCAGCTCGGGCATGAACTCGAAGTTCATCCCGTAGATGCCGGCGATCATCGTTGGCACCGAGATCATGGCGGCGTAGGCGGTGATCTTGCGCATGTCGTTGTTCTGTCGCATGGTGATCTTGGCCAGCGCCGCGTCGACGAGCGTGGTGAGCAGCTCGTTGAAGCCCGCGATCCGCTCCGTCACCGTGACCATGTGGTCGTCGACATCACGGAAGTAGGACCGCACGTCGTGCGGCACGAGCGAGCTGTAGCCCTCGGTCAGCTTCCGCACCGGCGCCCCCAGCGGCACGACGGCGCGCCGCAGCTCGAGCACCTCGCGCTTCATGACGTAGATCTGCTCGGAGTCGACAGCCGATCGGGGTTCGAAGACCTCGGTCTCGAGCTCGTCGATGTCGGTCTCGATCGCCTCGGTGACGTCGAGGTAGGCGTCGACGATGTGGTCGGCGATCGCGTGCAACACCGCTGCGGGCCCGAGCGCCAGCTGCTCGGGATCGGCCTCCAGCTCGGCCCGCACGTCGCTCAGGGACGAGTGTTCGCCGTGGCGCACCGTGATCACGAAGTCGGGTCCGAGGAAGACCATCACCTCGCCCGTCTCGACGATCTCGTGCTCCGGCGAGAGCTGCGGTGTGTAACAGACGGTCTTGAGCACCATGAAGAGCATGTCGTCGTAGCGCTCGAGCTTCGGACGCTGGTGGGCGTGCACAGCGTCCTCGACGGCGAGCTCGTGCAGGCCGAAGACGTCGGCGATGCCGGTGATCTGCTCCTCGTCGGGCTCGTGCAGGCCGATCCAGACGAAGGCGTTGTCGCGCATGCGCACCTCGTCGAGCGCGCGTTCGTGCGTCCAGCGGCCGGGGAGCCGCTTGCCGTCGACGTAGACGGCGCAGTCGACGACGTACGCCGAGATCGGGACGTGCAGCTTGGGCAGCAGCGACTCGCTGCCCTTCACGGACGACAGGCGGCCGGCCGCACGGATGGCGGGCCGGAGCGAGGACAGGGGCGGCACGAGGTACCTCCGGGAGGTTCGGGACGCGCGTGCAGTGCTCGTACGCGCGGGCGTGGAGCGTGCGTCCCGACCGGGGTGACCGTCAGCAGGTCGCCATGCCGGGAACGCGGCGACTACTACAACCGGGTGCCGTCGGCACCGCGCTCACCTCCTCGTCCTGCTAGCCGGTGGAGATGACCCGTCCGCGCCTCGACCCTCTGGGTCGGTGGGGAGCTCGCGGCAGGCCGTACAGCTAGATTACTCCCGTCCTGATATCGACGACGGAGGCGGCAACGTTGCAGTTCGGTCGGTACTACGAGGAGTTCGAGGTCGGGGCCGTGTACAAGCACTGGCCGGGCAAGACGGTCACCGAGTACGACGACCATCTTTTCTGCCTCCTGACGATGAACCACCACCCGCTGCACATGGATGCGAACTACGCCGAGGAGACGACGGAGTTCAAGCGCAACGTCGTGGTCGGCAACTACATCTACTCGCTGCTGCTGGGCATGTCGGTGCCCGACGTCTCGGGCAAGGCGATCGCCAATCTCGAGGTGGAGTCGCTCAAGCACACCCGCCCGACGTTCCACGGCGACACGATCTACGGCGAGACCGAGGTGCTGGGCAAGACGGAGTCGCGGTCGAAGAACGACCGCGGCGTCGTCCACGTCGAGACCAGGGGTTACAAGCAGGACGGCACGGTCGTCTGCACGTTCCGGCGCAAGGTGATGGTGCCGAAGCGCTCCTACGGCGACGCGCGCGGCGGTGAGCAGCCGGGCCGGCCCGAGCCGCAGACCTGAGCGCCGGTCAGAAAAGTCAGCGGGGCAGAACTCCCCATTCGGCCAGTGTCTCCACGAGGAGCTCGGCGAGCGGCAGTTCAGCGAACGTCGCGGCGTCGCACCACCGGGCGTCGAGCGCGTCGTCTCCGGCCCGTAGCTCGCCACCGATCACGGTGCAGTGGTAGTCGGCGATGGAGTAGCGCCCTCGCTGCACCCGGCCGACGAGTGTTCCTGGACACACGACGAGGCTGGTCTCCTCGGCCATCTCCCGCGCGAGCGCGGTGGCGTCATCCTCTCCGGGCTCGACGCGGCCACCAGGGAGGGACCACAGCCCACGACCTGGCTCATTACGCCGCTGGACCAACAGCAGCCTGCCATCGGCGTCAAAAGTCAAGGCCCCCACACAGGGGATTTGTTCACCTTCTTGGGTCATCACCATCGACCATACGGCCCCGCGTGCCGGATACCCTGGGACGCGCGGGTGCGGTACAAATCAGTGGCAACCGGTCCTTCTACGCCAGAACGGTGGGTGTGGTGAACCTCAAGAAGATCGTCGGGTTCCTCGTGATCGCGTTGGTCGTCTTCTATATCTTCACCCAGCCGGATAGCGCTGCCGGTTCGCTAGAGAGCATCGGCACCACCCTCCGTAACGGAGCCGAGTCCGTAATCCGCTTCTTCAACCAGCTCGTCCAGTAGTCCGATGCTGGCGCCCCGCGAGATCGACGAGTACCTGCTCCCGACCGAACGCCGGGTCATCCGCGTGCGGCAGCACTGGGCGTTCATGTGGAAGCCCGTCGTCCAGACTGCTCTGTTCCTTGTCGCGATGGTCGTGCTGGAGCGTTTCCTGCCCGACAGCGTGCTCATCGACAACCTGACATTCTACCTGGCACTGGTGGCGGTGCTGCGGTTCACGGTGCTCACCATCCTGTGGTGGATCGAGCGCATCGTGATCACCGACAAGCGCGTGATGCTCGCCCAGGGGATCGTCGTCCACAGCGTCGGCATGATGCCGCTCGGCAAGGTCACCGACCTCACCTTCGAGCGCTCGCTCGGCGGCCGGATCATGGGCTACGGCACCCTGATCGTCGAGTCCGCGGGTCAGATCCAGGCGCTGAACCGCATCGACTACATGCCCCGCCCTGAAGAGGTCTACGAGGCGCTCTCCGAGCTGGTCTTCGGCGAGAAGGGCAAGACGCGGGCCACCGGCATGCTGTCCCGACCGCGGGGCTGGCGGCGGTAGGCAGCGGGTTAGCCTCGGGCGTGGCCAGCCTTCGCATCGACCTGCACACCCACTCGACGGCCTCCGACGGCACGGACAGCCCCGCGGGGCTCGTCACTGCCGCGGTGGCCGGGGGTGTCGACGTCGTGGCGATCACCGACCACGACACCACCGGGGGCTGGGCCGAGGCGGCAGACGCCCTACCCACCGGTTTGACGCTGGTACGCGGCGCGGAGTTCTCGTGCATCAGCCCTACGGGCCGGGGCGACCGCGACGTGTCGGTGCACCTCCTCGGCTACCTCTTCGACCCGGAGCACCCCGCGATCGTCGCCGAGCAGACCAGGCTGCGGGCGGAGCGCGTCGAGCGGCTCCGCAAGATGATCGAGAAGATGGCCGCCGACGGCTACCCGGTCGACGTCGAAACGGTGTTCGCGCTGCTGCCCACCGGTGCCAGTGCCGGACGGCCGCACCTGGCGCGCGCACTTGTCGCGGCCGGGGTGGTGACGTCCGTGAACGAGGCGTTCGCGACGTTGCTCTACAACGGAAGCCCCTACTACGCGCCCAAGGCCGACACCCCGATCCGTACCGCGATCGAGATGGTGCGCGCCGCGGGGGGCGTCACGGTGTTCGCGCACCCGTTGGCCCGCAAGCGTGGACGGGTGGTGGAGCCGTCGGTGCTGGTCGAGCTGTCGGCGGTCGGGCTGACCGGCGTCGAGGTGGATCATCCCGACCATGCGCGCGAGGACCGCGACCTCCTGCGCGGCCTCGCCGTGGATACCGGGCTCGTGCCCACCGGCTCCAGCGACTACCACGGCACCAACAAGACCACGTCGATCGGCGCCGAGACCACCGGCGAGGACGCCTTCGCAGCGCTGGTTTCCACGGCCACCGGGGCCGAGATCCTCACCGGCTGACCGGTACGGGCGACCGGGGATTACGGTGCTCGGCGTGAACGGCGGTGTGCAGCTCGGGTTCGACTTCGCAGCCACCCGGCTCGTGCGGGTGACGCCGTCGCGCCTGGCCACCTGGCGCGACTGTCCCCGCCGGTACCGGAT
Source organism: Pseudonocardia sp. (assembly GCA_036498885.1). Classification (GTDB taxonomy): domain Bacteria; phylum Actinomycetota; class Actinomycetes; order Mycobacteriales; family Pseudonocardiaceae; genus Pseudonocardia. The sequence continues at coordinate 2,903 of DASYES010000480.1, read as the reverse complement.
GACCTACCTCGACCGCCCCTCCCCACCCCGGGGCGGCGCGTGGGCGAACAACACGCTGGGCGCCGTCGTGCACCTCGCCTTGCGGGCGCTCTTCGCGCTGCCCGCAGCGGAACGCACGCCGCGGGTGGCGGCAGCGCTGGTCGGCCGCCACTGGACGAGCGAGGGCTTCCGCGATGCCGCCCAGGCCGCCGAGTATCGCGGCCGCGCGAGGGACTGGGTTGCCGACTACGCCGCCCGGCACGGAACCGACCCGGAGAGTGCCCCGGTCGGGCTGGAGCAGTGGGTGTCGGTCGCGACAGACCGGATCGTCGCCGAGGGGCGGGTCGACCGCATCGACCGTCGCGGAGCCGAGTGGGTGGTCGTCGACTACACGACAGGGCGGCGCACCCCCACCGACGAGGAGGCGAGGACGTCGCAGGCCCTCGCGCTCTACGCCGTCGCCACCGAGCGCACCTTGCGCAGCCCGTGCACGCAGGTGGAGCTGCACCATCTGCCCAGTGGCGACGTGCTGACCTGGAGGCACGACGCCGCCTCGCTCGGTGAGCACGTGCGAAAGGCCGAGGAGACGGCGGAAGAGCTCGCCGCGGCCACAGATGAGCTCGCCGCGGGTGGCGATGCCGAGGCGCTCTTCCCGCCCCGCCCGGCGCCCCGCTGCGGCACGTGCGAGATGCGGCGCAACTGCCCCGAGGGCCGGGCCGTCGCGACGGAGCCGGAGCCATGGGCTCTCCTCGCGCCGTGAGCACACGCGCCGGGCGGCTGCTGCGCGGGCTGTCCGGCCTGCTCGCCGGCGGGCTCGCGGTCCTCGCTGTGGCGCTGGGCGTCGCCTGGTACGTCGCGAACCAGGCCGGGTCGTTGGGACCCGGCGCACAGACGCTCGTATGGCACGCCGTCGCGGCCGTCGCCGCCGTGCTCGCCCAGCGGCATGCGGACCGTCACCGGGACGTGGGTGGTGTGCTCGCCGCCTGCGCGGTGATCGTGATCACTGTGGTGCTGCTGACCGTCGAGTGGCTCGCCTGACCCATCGCTCGTCGTCGGAGCAGGTCACCCGGTGGGGCGCAGGGCGACGACCTCGGTGCCGCGTTGCTCGATCACCATCTCGCCTGCGGTGGACAGCCGGACGGGTGCCGCACGATCGGCGCGGCTGACAGGGATCGTGCGCAGCACGGCGCCGCTCCCGGCGTCGAGCACCAGGAGCCCGGCCGGGGAGGGCACGAGGAGGCCACCCCCGTAGGGCTGGGCAGGCCCGAGCGTGCCGTCAACCGTCCACAACGGGGTCAGGTCGCTTCTGTTCAGGGCGATCGTGCGGGAGCCGGTCCACCAGTAGACGCGGTCGTCCTGCCCGTCCGTGCCGTTGGTGGTGCCCTGGGTGGTGCCGACCGTCGCGGCAGGGGCGGTGGCGTCGGCCGCGAGGTCGGCGTCCGGGACGGCGAGAGGAATCAGCCCGACCTGCACTCCGGCGGCGTCGAGCAGGAGCAGGCGCGGCGGGCCCGGCAGAGCGACCGCCGCTCGGCCTTCCGACAGCGCCACCAGCGTCGCTCCGGCGGTGGGAAGGGACATGGAGTACTGCACCTGTGGGGTCTCCGCGCCGTCCTGACCATCGGCGGTGAGCACGGTGAGCCGATCGGTCGGCTCTCCCGGGCAGCGCTCGATGACGCCGATGCGGCCGAAGGCGACCGCGGCCGAGCCGTAGGTGCAGTCCGGCCGCGGCTGCCGGGCCGGCTGCGCGGGAGTGACGACATGGCCGTACTCCAGGGTGCGGACGAGGTCGCTGCGCCAGACCTCCAGGTAGTCCGCACCCGTGGCGAGCACGTACGTGCGATCGGCCAGCAGCCTGGTGCCCGGCTTCACGTCGGGGTTGCTCGCGCCGATGCGCGTGCCGGTCTCCGGGCTCAGCGCGGTGAGCTCGCTGCACCAGCCGGTGTTGCTGTCATAGAGCGCGAGGACCCGCCCCGTCGTGCCCTCGGGGAACCCGGAGCCGACCGTGCAGAGGCGGCGGTTGCGGGTGTAGCTCCAGCTTTCGGCGCCGGTGGTCGCCGTGCGGCCGACGACCTCGGAGCCGTCGGCCGTGATCACGGCCGGGCCGGCCACGACGGGGTGGTCGGTGGCGCCGCTGGGTGCCGTCCAGGCCTCCGTGAAGCCGGCCGGCACGCCGATGGCCGGTGGCGGAGGCACGATCGGGGTGGCAGCCGGCGCGTCGGTGGTGCCCTCGACGCCGCTGGTGCGCCACACGGCGACCCCGGCGCCGACGAGCAGCAGCGCCAGCACCGCCGCCGCAACGACGTCGCCACGGCGACGCCGCTCGGGCGGCAGGCGCACCCGCTGCGGCTGCGGTGACCGCAGCCGCTCCCTGGGCTGGAGAGGCACCTGGCCGCCGGTCAGCTGGCGGCGGCGGTGTCCGCTGCGGATGTCTCGCCGCCGTCGGCGTTCTCGCGACGGCGGGCACCGCCACGGCGCCGGCGGCGGCGCGGGCGGTCGTTCTCGTTGCGCGGACCAGCACCGTTGTCGGGGCCGGTGCCGGAGGGCTGAGTGGTAGCCGCCTCGGGCGCGGTGCCTGCCTCGGTGGCGGGCTCGGCGGCGGAGTCGCTGCCACCGACCGTGACGCCGGACCTGCTGCGGGTGCGGACGCGGCGCGGCCGTGGCGTCTCGGGCGCGCCGTCGCCCGCGGGGCCGGACCGCCCGCGGCCGCGGGACCGGTCGCCCCGCTTCCGGCTGCCCTGGTGGTCGCCCTCGGTGTCGACGTACTCGGCGTCCAGCCCGGCGCGGGTGCGCTTGGAGCGGGGCAGCCGGCCCGTGGCACTGGCCGGGATGGTGAGGTCGGAGTACAGGTGGTCGGACGTCGAGTAGGTCTCGACGGGCTCCGGCATGTCGAGGGCGAGCTCGTCGCTGATGAGCTTCCAGCGCGG
>DASYES010000479.1:0-3627 GCA_036498885.1 Pseudonocardia sp. | reverse complement strand
GGCACCTTGCCGATGGGCGAGCCGATCGAGGACACCGTGATGCCCGCGCCGTCGAGGGTGCGGGCAATGCGCTCCACCTGCTCGTCGTCGAAGTCGGAGACGTTCGTGTCCCAGGCGGCGCGCAGCTCCAGCTGGGTCATCCCCAACTCCGTGAGCACGCGCACCTGCTCGTCCAGGTCGGGGGAGATCTCGTCGGCGAAGCCGGACAGGGTCCACACGGGCTGCTCCTCGGGTCAGGTCGGGTCGGGATAGGTCTCAGCTGACCGCGGCGGGCCGCCGAGGTGATTCGGGCGCAGGCACGATCCGGCCGTCGAGCACATCGGCGATCACGACCGCCGTGCCGGTCCGGGCGGACTCGTAGACGGCCTGCACGGTGGCCAGGGCGAGCAGGGCGTCGGCCACGGTCACGCCCGGAGCGCGGCCCGTCCGGATCGCTTCGAGAATGTCGCGGTACTGACGGTGGTGGCCGGTGAACATGGCGCTGGTGCCCGGGCCGCCTCCGACCTGCTGCCCACTCTCCGCGGAACCGACGAGCTGAGCCGCCTGGTTGCCGTCGCCGCCGATCCCGCGGGCGGGGCCGGCGCCGGCGTCCCCCGCCGCCTCCACGCTGGAGCGGTGGGCGCTGTGGAAGTAGTACAGCCGGTCGTCGTCCACCACCGCCGACCCGGCATCGCCCATCACCTGCAGCCGGACGGTGAGTCCGGGGTAGGCCGCCGTGGTGGCGTGCAGCGTCGCGAGCGCACCGGACTCGAAGCGCACCACGGCGGCAACGGTGTCCTCCACCTCCACACGCTCGTGGGCGAGCAGCGCCGTGTGGGCCACCACGTCGATCGGCCGGCCGAGGAACCACAGCAGCAGATCGACGGTGTGCACGCCCTGGTTCATCAGTGCACCGCCCCCGTCGAGATCCCAGGTGCCGCGCCAGTCGCCGGAGTCGTAGTAGCCCTGGCTGCGCCACCACGACACCGTCGCGACGGCGGAGGTGACCCGGCCGAGTTCCCCACGGGTCACGGCCTCGTGGACGGCCACGCTCGCCGGGTCGAAACGATGCTGGCTGATCACGGCTGCGACGAGGCCGGGGTGGCGCGCCGCGGCCTCGGCGACGGCTCGGCCCGCCGCCACGCTGACGTCGAGCGGCTTCTCCACCACCAGGTGGCGCCCGGACTCGAGAACCTGTACCGAGACCGCCGCGTGCGCACCGCTGGGCACGCAGACCGCGACGGCGTCGACATCGTCGCGGGCCAGCGCCTCGGTCAGGGACGTGGTGACGGCGGGCCGGTCACCGAAGAGCCCGGCCACGTGGTCGGCCACGGCGTCCGCCGCGGCCGGATCGGTATCCACGAGCACGCGGAGCGCTGTACCGGTCCCGGCGGCGGCGAGGACCTCCGCGTGCAGGCGTCCGATCACCCCGCAGCCGACGACGGCGAACCGTACGGGTGCATGCGGCGCGGAATCGTTCACTTCAGCCCTCCGGTCAGGCCACCCACGAGGTCGCGCTCGAAGATCAGGTACAGGACGACGACGGGCACGGCACAGACCACGGCCGACGACACGACCTGGCGGAACAGCGGGTGTGCTCCACCCTCCTGGGAGGCCCCGAACGCCTGCAGGACGACGGCCGCCGTCCTGCAGGCCGTGCCCACCACCGTGATCCCGAGGTGGGCGGGCGCCGAGGCGTAGACGACGAACAGCGGGAGCAACGGCAGCGTGCCGGGCACGCTCGGCAGGCCCACGGACATCGTCAGACCTCCTTGCCTGATCGCCGTCGCTGACCCGCCTGCTCGGCCCGAAGATAGGCAGGCCGCATCCAGCGGCACAATCCCTTGCAGGAATTTGCAGTCCCGGCGACCGGACGAGCGGCACTCCGGTCCGATAGATCCCGGTGAACGGCCCCCCTCGTCCGGTGAGGGGCGCAGGCCTCGGGTCAGGTCCCTTCTGCCGGCACCTTCTTGCGCAGCTCGCCCACGGCGTTGGGGGTGAATCCGTGCGCCGCGAGGAAGCCGGTGACCATCTCGGGATCCGGATGACGGTCCGGCACGACGTTGTAGATGTAGTTCAGATGGCGGGCCGCGGCCTCCTCCTCGAGTCGCTCGAGGATGAACGCGCCGATTCCCGACCCTCGCCGCTGCGGATCCACGAGCACGAGGATCTCGGCGTCACCCCAGGTGTCGTCGAGCCGGCCATAGCCGAGGACCTGGTCGCCGTCCTCCACCCGCCACCACTCGTCGGCGAGGACGTCGCCGACACCGGGAGTGCCGAAGCCGAACAGCTCCGGGGCCAGGTCGCCGAGCACGCGCTGCTTGTCGGCGTCCCAGTGGGCGGGCGTCTCCCGGACCCACCGCACAGCCGAATCCGTCATGACTGCACCTCCGCGACGTCCGCGGGAGTGACGGGCACCGGAGCCTCGGTGGCGGTGGCAAGGGCGCGCAGGCGGAAGCGCTGGATCTTGCCGGTGGCCGTCCTGGGCAGCTCGTCCACCTCGACGACGAGCCGGGGTCGCTTGAACGACGCGAGCCCGGCCCGGCAGAACGCGATGATCTCGTCCTGGTCCACCGCCATGCCCGGCCGCGGCACGACGTAGGCCACGGGCTTGTCGAGCCCGTCCGTGTCCGGCACACCGACGACCACGGCCTCGGCCACCGCCGGGTGCTCCAGCAGCCTGGTTTCGACCTCTGTGGGGCTCACCCAGATCCCGCCGACCTTGAGGACGTCGTCGGCCCGGCCGAGGCAGGTGTAGCTCCCGTCCTCGCCGCGCACGTACTGGTCGCCCGTGCGCATCCACTCGCCCTGGAACACCGCCCGGTTCACCTCGGTGCGGCACCAGTAGCCCGTGCAGATCGAGTCACCCGCGATGTAGAGCATCCCGGACTCGCCCGATGCCTCGATCACGCTGCCGTCGGTGCGGCGCAGCTCCACCTTGTACCCGGGGACGGGGAATCCGGAGCTGCCGGGAACGACCTTGCCGGCAACGTTGGAGATGAAGATGTGCAGCGCCTCGGTGGAGCCGATGCCGTCGAGGATCTCGAAGCCGTACTGGTCGCGGACACCGTGGAACATCCGGGCGGGAAGCGTCTCGCCCGCCGAGACGCCGTTGCGGACGGTCGCGAACTTCTCCCGCGGGAGGTCGGCGGCCATCATCGGGCCCCAGAAGCTCGGACCGCCGAAGAACAGCGTGACGCCGTGCTCAGCCACGCGGTCGGCGTACAGCGTCGGGTTCGGCCGGGACGGCTCCAGCACCGTGGTCGCGCCGACGGCGAGCGGAAAGAACAGCGAGTTCCCGATGCCGTACGCGAAGAAGAGCTTGGCCACCGACAGGCAGACGTCGTCGCGTCCCACGCCGAGCACCTGATCCGCGTAGGTCTCGCAGACGTAGCGGATGTCGGTGTGCCGGTGCATGGCGCCCTTCGGGGTGCCCGTGGTGCCGGAGGTGTAGAGCCACAGCGCGGGCGACTCGTCCCACGTCCGGTAGGCGGCGCCGACCTCGACGTCGCGCCCGCCGTCGAGCAGGGCCTGCCATGTGAGCGTGACCGGGCTGCTGACCTGCGGCTCGGCATCCCCCGTGAGCACGACGTGGCGCAGGTCGGGGGCGTCCGTCGCGGCAGTGGTCACGGCGGCGGCGAACCGCGT
>DASYES010000478.1:0-6348 GCA_036498885.1 Pseudonocardia sp. | reverse complement strand
CACCGGCAACCGTAGGGCGGCAGCGTCACGGAGATCGTGCCGTTCTTGCGGGAGCGCACGGACTTCGCGCGTGGGTCGAGCACATCGGTGAGTTCCAGCCGGGAGAGGCCCTGCAGCACCGGCGCGGCATCAACCTCCTCGTCGGCGAAGTTGTGCAGCGCGACGATCGTGACGCCGTCGGCATCGCACCGATGAGCGAGCACCGGCCGCGCATCCGGACCGGGATCGAGAATCGTGTACCGGCCCCACGCGAGCTCCGGGCAGGCCCGGTAGCACTCGACGAGCATGCGCATCCAGGACAGCAGTGAGCCGGGGTCGGACTGCTGCTCCCGCGCCGCGGCCCAGTCCATGTCCGAGCGCACCGCGAACCGGCCGGGAAGGCTGAGGTCCTCGGCCATGCCGATCTCCTCGCCGTAGTAGAGCACCGGGGTTCCGGGCAGGGCGAACAGCAGGCTGTAGACCATCCGGATCCGCTGCTGGTCGTCGTCGAGCATCGGAGGCAGCCGGCGGCGCAGCCCGCGGCCGTAGAGCTGCATGTCCTCGTCCGGCCCGAAGGCGTCGAAGACCTCCTTGCGCTGGGCGTCGGTGAGCTTGTCGAGGGTCAGCTCGTCGTGGTTGCGTACGAACGTGGCCCAGTGCCCGTCCTCGGGTGGGGCGGGCCGCTGCCGCAGCGCCTCGGCGAGCGGCTCGGCGTCGGCCCGTGCCAGCGACAGGTACATCTGCTGCATCCCGATGAAGTCGAAGCACATCGTGAGCTCGTCGGTGGAGCCGCCGCGGTCGTTCGCGCCGAAGAACGTCATCGTGTCGGGGTAGGGCAGGTTGACCTCGCCGAGCAGCACCGCCTCGCCGTTGCGCCTGCGCAGGAACGCGCTGAGGTCGGCGAGGTAGTCGTGCGGGTCATGAAGGGCGGTCGCATCGTCCTGGCCGTCGGTCTCCAGGAGGAACGGCACCGCATCGACCCTGAACCCGGACAAGCCAAGCTCCATCCAGAAGCCCATGATCCGGGCGATCTCGTCGCGTACCTGCGGGTTGGCGACGTCGAGGTCGGGTTGGTGCTTGTAGAACCGGTGCAGGTAGTACTGCTTCGCCTTCTCGTCGTACTCCCAGACGCTCGTCTCCTGGTCGGGGAACACCACTCCCTGCGGCCCGTCTGCCGGCGGTTCGTCCTGCCAGACGTACCAGTCGCGGTAGGGGGAGTCGGGGCTGCTCCGGGCGCTCTGGAACCAGGGGTGCCGGGCCGATGTGTGGTTGACGACAAGGTCCGCGATCACCCGCATTCCGCGGTCGCGGGCGGTGCGGATCAGCTCCACCATGTCCCCGAGGGAGCCGAGTCGCTCGTCGACGCCGTAGGAATCGGTGATGTCGTAGCCGTCGTCGCGGTCGGGCGTGGGGAAGAAGGGCATCAGCCAGAGGCAGGTGACGCCGAGCCGGTCGAGGTGGTCGATGTTCTGGATCAGACCGCGGATGTCACCGCATCCGTCGCCGTTTCCGTCCGCGTAGGTCTCGATGTCGAGGCAGTAGATGACGGCGTTCTTCCACCACAGGTCCGAGGTGCGTGTGAGCCTCACATCGCCTCCCGCAGCTGGGGGAGGACCTTGGCGCCGAACGCGTCGACGAACGCGTCCTGCTCCTGGCCGACGTGGTGCAGCGCGATCTCGTCGAAGCCCAGCGCGGCGTACTCGGCGAGTCGGGCGGTGTGCCGCCCGAGGTCGCTGCTGATGTGCACCGACCTGCGGACCAGCTCCAGCGGAACGTGCTCGGAGACGGCGTCGAACACGTCGGCGGAGTCGATGTCCCAGCAGACCGGCGGCGGGAAGACGTTGCTGCGCCACTGGTCCATGGCGATCGCCTCGGCCGTGCTCTCGTCGGAGTCCCAGCAGAGGTGGACCTGCAGATGCAGCCGCCCGCGTCCGCCCGCATCGCGGTAGGCGTGGATGATCTCGCGCAGCGTCTCGACAGGCTGGTTGATCGTGATGAGGCCGTCGGCCCACTCGGCGCACCACCGCGCGGTCGCGACGCTCACCGCGGCCCCGACGAGCGGCGGCGGCTCCTCGGGCAGCGTCCAGATGCGGGCCCTGTCCACGGTGACGAGTCCGTCGTGGCTCACCTCCTCGCCGCGGAGCAGGGCCCTGATCACGTCGACGCACTCGCGCAGCCGGGCGTTGCGCACGTCCTTTCGTGGCCAGCCGCCACCGGTCACGTGCTCGTTGCTCGCCTCGCCGGTGCCCAGCGCTGCCCAGAACCGGCCCGGGTACATCGCGGCGAGGGTGCCGATGGCTTGCGCGATGATCGCCGGGTGGTAGCGCTGGCCGGGCGCGTTGACCACACCGAACGGCAACGAGGTGGCCTGCATCGCGGCCCCCAGCCAGGACCAGGCGAACGCGGACTGGCCCTGCCGCGCGCTCCACGGAGAGATGTGGTCCGACGACATCGCGGCGTCGAACCCCGCGTCCTCGGCCCGGCGGACCGCTGTCAGCAGGGCGCTCGGATGTATCTGCTCGTGGGAAGCGTGGATGCCGAAATGGGTCATCCCGACCTCTACCCGCCACAGTGGGCCGCGGAATCGCGCAGTTCGTCCGGTTCGGTGCCGGGTCGGCCACGGGATGCCATGTCTCTGGACTTGCTGGTCCAATTTTTGCGATGAACGATGGCGGAACCGCTCGGTCCACGGCGGTTCCCGCAACGGAAGCGAGCTTGATCGTGAGCCTTGACGAGTACTACCTGCTCGGCCGCTCGGGTCTACGGGTGAGTCGGCTCGCCCTCGGCACGATGAACTTCGGCACGCGCGGTTTCCACGCGCCGTACGGGAAGTCGGAGGACGACTCCCGCGCCATCTTTCGGCGCTACGTCGACGCCGGCGGCAACTTCATCGACACCGCCGACTTCTACACAGCGGGGGAGAGCGAGACGCTCCTCGGCAGGTTCATCGCCGACGCCGGGATCCGCGAGCGGATCGTGCTCACCACCAAGTTCACCAACAGCGTCGAACCGGGCAACGCCAACGCCGGCGGCAACGGCCGCAAGCACGTCATGCGGGCGGTGGCGGACTCCCTTCGCCGGTTGGGCACCGACTACATCGATCTCTACCTGCTCCACACCTGGGATCGGATGACCCCCGTCGAGGAGGTCGTCCGAACGCTCGACGATCTGGTGCGCTCGGGCAAGGTCCGCTACACCGGCCTGTCGGACGTCCCGGCGTGGTACGCCGCGCGGGCACAGACGTACGCCGAGGCGCACGGCATGAGCCCGATCATCACGGTGCAGCTGCCGTACTCGCTGCTCGCTCGCGGCATCGAACCCGAGTTCGTGCCGATGGCACAGAGCCTCGGCGTCGGCATCACCGGTTTCGTCCCCGTCGCCGGTGGCCTGCTCAGCGGGAAGTACCGCAAGGACGGGTCGGGCGAAGGCCGCCTCAGCCTCGGCGCGCCCGGCTCCACCGGCCCGCACGACGATCGGGAGTGGGGCGTGATCGCCGCGCTGGAGGACGTCGCGAAGCAACTCGGCCGCAGCATGGCCCAGGTGGCGATCAACTGGGTGGCGAACCGGCCAGGGGTGGGAGCCACGATCATCGGCGCGAGCAGTGGCGCGCAGCTCGAGGGCAACCTCGCTGCCCTCGACTTCGAGATCCCGGTGAAGGCCCAGCAGCAGCTCGACGAGGTAAGTGCGGTCCCGCTGCCGTCCCACTACTCGATGTTCACGCCCGACTACCAGAGCTGGCTGGTCCACCCCGGGGTCAGCCTGGGGGACAAGCCTGCCGGATACGCCCCGCCGATCTGGCACGAGCGGCGGCAGAACGTCGGCTGAGGAGTGGTTCGATTCGCTCCGGGGCTATGCGGGCGTGCCCGGCTGCGGGGCGATCTCCTCGACGCGGACCATCGCCACCCGTCGCCCGTCCATCTCGGTCACCGTGAACCGGTGCGGCCCGCACCGCACCGCATCGCCTGCCCGGGGAACCTGCCCCAGCCGCGCCTGCACGAACCCGCCGAGCGTCTCGTAGGGGCCGGCGGGGAGGTCGATTCCCGTGAGGTCGGCCACCTCGTCGCGGTGCAGCAGCCCGTCGAGCTCCGACTTGTCTGCGCTGGGGCTCCGTTGGGGGTCGTACTCGTCCTCGATCTCGCCCACCAGCTCCTCGAGGATGTCCTCCAGCGTGACGATCCCCGCGGTGCCGCCGTACTCGTCCACGACGACGGCCAGGTGCGCACGCTGGGCGCGCAGTTCCGAGAGCGCCTCGAGCAGCGGCTTCCCGCTCGGGAGCAACGGCACGGGGCGCGCGATCTGGCGCAGCGTCCGACTCTTCGCGTCGGGATCGGTGAGCAGCACGGTGAGCAGGTCGCGGACATGGACGACACCGACCACGTCGTCCACATCCGCGGAGATGACGGGGTAGCGGGAGTGCGAGCCGCGCAGCACGGCACGCGCGGCGTCGGCGACGGTCATGTCGGCCTCGATGAAGTCCACCTCCGTGCGCGGCACCATCACGGTGCCGACCGAGCGCTGGGCGGCGGCGAAGACATCGCCGAGCACGCGCCGTTCCTCCGCGCCGAGACTGCGGTGCGTGCGCACCATGTCGCGCAGCTCCTCGGTGCTCACACCGCCGTCGCTCGCCGTCGGATCGAGCCCGAGCACGCGCACGACGGCGTTGGTGGAGACGCCGAGAACCCAGATCAGCGGGCGGCTCAGCCTGGCGACGCGGTCGAGGACGGGAGCGACGGTGCGGGCGACGATCTCCGGCCGCTGCAGCGCGAGGCGCTTCGGGACCAGCTCCCCGAGGACGAGTGACAGGTAGGAGATCGCGATCGTCACGACGATGAAGGCGATCGTGCCCGCGAGACCCGGAGGAAGCCCCCACCCCCTCAGCACGGTCGCGAGCGGCTCGGACAGCGTGGAGCCGCCGTAGGCCGCGGAGAAGAATCCGGCGAGGGTCACGCCGATCTGCACGGCGGACAGGAACCGGTTGGAGTCCTCGCGCAGATGCGCGACCCGCTCTCCGCGCCGGTCCTCCGCCGCCATGCGGCGCACCTGGGCGTCGCGCAGTGACACCAGCGCCAGCTCCGACGCCGAGAAGAACCCGCCGATCAGTACGAACAGCAGGACGAGCGCCAGGCTGAGCAGGATGTCGTTCACAACGTACGAGTTTCCCAACCAGGGTCGTTCGACGCGTCCACCGGGATAGGGCGACTCGCGGGCGGAAACGGGGCGACTCGCGGGTGGGTGGGTCAGCGGCGCCGGTTCGCCGCCGCCGCGCCGGGGCTCGCCATCAGCTTCTCCAGCAGCGCGGTGAGCTGAGCGGCTTCGTCGTCGGTGAGGGCGGAGGCCCAGGTGCGCTCGCGTTCGTTGTGCGCGGGGAACGCGGCGGCGAACACCTGCTTGCCCTGCGTGGTGAGCGAGAGCTCGACCGAGCGGCGGTCGCGGCCCGCCTTGCGCCGGGCCACCAAACCGTCCCGTTCGAGGGTGTTGACCAGCGCAGACACTGCCGCCCGGCTCATCCCGGCCAGCTGTGCCACGCGCTTGGCCTCCAGCGGCCCGGTGAGCCAGAGCACGAACAGCACGCGGAAGCCCGCGAACGACCAACCACGTGGCCGGTGCACCGTCGACTCGAGGTCGTAGACCATTGCGTTCGAGGCGCGGTAGAGGCTCAGCATCAGCCGCATCGCACGCGCATCCACCGCAGGCAGTGCGCGAGTGGTCCGCTCCACCGCGATGGCGACGAACGACCAGTAGTCCACGTCGTCGGGAGCGAGGTCGTCGTGCGCCGGCTCGCTGGGCAGGGGAGCGTCGGACACAGGCGCAGCGTAAGCGCGGCGGAGGGCTGTGACCCGAGGTCAGCGGCGGACGTTCATTCCACCGCGACGATCGTGCGCCCGGTGCGGTCCGGCACGCCGAGCGCGAACGCCGCCGCGAGGACCGGCCCGACCAGACCGAGCGCGAGAGCCAACGGCACCGTGCCGGCGACGCTGAGTGCGACCAGCGGGAAGACCCCCGCGCCGATCCCGCGTCCCGCGTAGTAGCTGGTGTTGGAACCCGCAGAGCGGATCCGGGTGGGGAAGTACTCGGCCATCCACACCCCGAGCACGCCGAACCCGCCGCTGCCGGCCGCGCACAGCAGCACAGCCCAGAAGGTCTGGTCGGTCCAGAACTGTGAGCTCACGTGCGCCGACCCGGTGGCCACCAGGAGCAGCAGCCAGCCGAACCCGGCCACCCCGACGAGGGAGGCGGCGAAGAACGCGTACCGGCGCTTGATCACGTCCGACAGCGCGCCGGTGAGGGGGTAGGTGACGGCCGTGATCACCAGGCCGATCAGCACGATCACGCTGGCCGTGCCCAGCGGCACCTTCTCGACCTGCACGA
>DASYES010000477.1:0-1805 GCA_036498885.1 Pseudonocardia sp. | reverse complement strand
GAGCTGTTCGACTCCCGCGACTGGGGCCTGATCATCTACGACGAGGTGCACCTGCTGCCCGCGCCGGTCTTCCGGATGACCGCCGACCTGCAGTCCCGGCGCAGGCTCGGGCTCACCGCCACGCTCGTACGTGAGGACGGGCGTGAGGGCGACGTCTTCTCGCTGATCGGCCCGAAGCGCTACGACGCGCCGTGGCGCGACATCGAGCAGCAGGGCTGGATCGCTCCCGCCGACTGTGTGGAGGTTCGGGTCACGCTCACCGAGGCGGAGCGGATGGGCTACGCCGTGGCCGACGCCGAGGAGCGCTACAAGACGGCCTCCACCGCCCACACCAAGGTGAACGTCGTCAAGGCGATCCTCGACCGGCACCCCGGCGAACCCGCGCTCGTGATCGGCGCGTACCTCGACCAGCTCGACGAGCTCGGTGGGGTGCTGGGCGCCCCCGTCATCCAGGGCTCCACACGAAACAAGGAGCGGGAGGCGCTGTTCGACTCCTTCCGCCGGGGTGAGCTGCCGGTGCTCGTGGTGAGCAAGGTGGCCAACTTCTCGATCGACCTGCCCGAGGCCAGCGTGGCAGTCCAGGTGTCGGGCACGTTCGGCTCCCGGCAGGAGGAGGCGCAGCGGCTCGGCCGGTTGCTCAGGCCGAAGGGCGATGGCCGGCAGGCCCACTTCTACTCGGTGGTCTCACGCGACACCCTCGACACCGACTACGCCGCCCACCGTCAGCGGTTCCTGGCGGAGCAGGGCTACGCCTATCGCATCGTGGACGCCGACGATCTCCTCGGGCCGGCCGTACCGGATGTCGGCTGAGCCGTAGAACCGTTGCGTCAGGACGGTCGCGGGTGGCGTACCGCCTCCACCACCGATGCCATGTCGTCCTCGGCGTGGCCTGCGTCGGCTGCCGCCGCGAACTGCGCGTGCAGCGCGCGCATCAGGTTGTCCTCGGCGCCCACTCCGCGCAGGGCGTCGGCGATGAGCGAGGCGTCCTTGGCTGCACCGGCGGTGGTGAACGAGGTGGAAAAGTCCCCTGACATCATCGCGCGGCCCTTGAGCTGGGCGTATCCGCAGTCCAGGCCTCCGCCGGCAATGGTGTCGAGGAACTGCTGAGGGTCGAGGCCGAGCCCTTCGGCGAGCGCGACGGCCTGTGCGGTGCCCCCCATGACGGTCAGCACCCACGAGTTCGCCACCAGCTTGAGCCGGTGGCCGTCACCGGGGCGGGGACCGACCCACACCGTGCGGGTGCCGACGGCGTCGAGCACCGGCGTGACGGCGGCGCGGAGGTGCTCCGGCCCTCCGGCCAGCACGAGGAGCTTGCCCTCCTCGGCGGGCTGGCGGGTGCCCAGGACCGGGGCGTCGATGTAGTCGACACCGGCCCGGTCGGCGAGCTCGGCCAGGCGCAGCGCGCCGTCGAGCCCCACGGTGCTCGACTGCACCCAGATCGCCCCCTTCGCGGCGGACGGCAACGCCTGCTCCATCACCGATTCCACGGACGCGGCGTCGAAGAGCATGGTGACGATGACGTCCGCTCCGGCCACCGCGGAGGCCGGGTCGTCGGCCACGGTTGCGCCGTCGTCGGCGAGCGGGCGTGCCTTCTTCGCGTCGCGGTTCCACACCGTGGTGGCGAGCCCGGACCGGGCGATGTTCCTCGCCATGCCGGCACCCATGATGCCGGTGCCGAGCAGGGCCACGGCCTTCGTCGTCGTGGTGGTCATGGTCGTTCTCCTCGTGTCGCCGGTATCGGATGTGGTTTCGGCCGGGGCCGACCCGGCTGTGTCTACAGGGCCAGGTCGCTGTGGTCGGCACCT
>DASYES010000476.1:0-7100 GCA_036498885.1 Pseudonocardia sp. | reverse complement strand
CGGGAGCCGCTGAACTTTCTCGCCCTGGTGGTCGGGTTCGTGGTGGCGATCCTTGCTCGTGGCGTGGCCCAGGCCTGGGTCGCCCGGGCCTTCGGCGCCCGTGACTTCGAGCTACGGGCCCGCAGCCGACCGGACCTGCGCCGGCACGGGGACCCGTTCGGTGCAGTGGCCGCCCTGCTCGGTGGCACCGGCTGGGGGAGCGGGGCGCCGATTGAGGGCCTGCTCGGCCGCTATGTCTACGGCCGAGCGCGCGGCCGGCCAGCCGTGTGTTCTCCTGCCACGGCGCACCCCACTCGGCGAACCCCGCGGGCGGCCCGACGGTGGGCGCGATGCGCGAGAGCGTCTCGTACTGGGTGGCGTCCATGCTGGTGTAGAGCCCGATGATCAGGTCGGGGGCCAGCGCGGCGATCTCCTCGTACTGGTACTCCGGCGTGCCGGTGAACGTGCCGCGGTTCATCACCGAGGGCTTCGCGTCCCCGAGCTCGTCCTGGGCCCACGGCCACGTGGCGTAGGGGTGGTCGCCGTACCAGTCGGTGACCCCGACCGGACGGACGCCGAGTGCGAGCACCGGGTCCTGGTCGCTGTACCCCACGGTGACGACCCGCTGCGGCGGTGCCGGGATCTGCGTCGTCCCGTTGCGGTGTTCGACCGTGATCGGGAAGCCGGCCGTGCCCGGGGCCGACGGCGCCGCCGTGGGGCCGGTACCGCCACCGCAGGCCGTGAGCAGACCGAGAGCGCCGAACGCCCCCGCGCCGGTCAGCAGCCTGCGGCGCGTGATGTGCGCGGCAGCGGGTTCGACGGGAATGGCGGGCACGCTGCCTCCTGGTGCAGATCAACGGGGCGACCGGAGGGTAGCCTACCCTTATACCATTCGTCACCGATGTCCGTCATGCCACGTCGGCGGCCGCCCCTCCGGTGACGGCCACGAGCTCGTCGAAGGTGGTGGGGAACACCGCGTGCGCGATACCGCCCGCGGCCCAGACCTCGTCGAAAGCCGCGAGCGCCCGGTCCACGAGCGTGCGCAGGGGTGCCGGGTGCCCGACCGGTGCCACGCCGCCGATCGTCTGCCCGGTGACGTCGCGCACGAACTCCGGCGAGGCTCGCCGCACCCGGTCCACGCCGAGGAGGGCCGCGACCTTGCCCGTGTCCACGCGGTGCGCGCCGGAGGTGAGCACGAGCAGCGGGACGCCGCCGGGCATCTCGAACACGAGCGAGTTGGCGATCTGCCCGACCTCGACCTGCAGCGCCTCCGCGGCGGCCGCGGCAGTGGCGACGGCGTCGGGCAGGACCTGCAACCGGGCGATCCGGGCGGGGTCGGCGCCGCCCGCGGTGAGGGCGGAAACCACGAGGTCGACGTTGCGGTGGGAGGTGGTGCTCATGGCCGCATCCCACCACGGCGGCCCGATGCTGTCCGGCCGATTACGCGGACGAGCGGAACCGCTGCTAGGAGTCCTCCGCGATCCGGGTGCCGGTGATCTGGCTGCCGTCGGCGGAGCGCAGCAGGCAGATCACGTCACGGTTCGTGAAGCTCGACGAGGCCCCGACGGGCATCTCGAACGCCGCTCGCGACGGCACCAGCGCCGCCACGGCGAGCCGATCCTTGTCGGGCCCGGTGACCACATCCGAGTCGAACACCAGCGTGCACGCCTGCGCCGCATAGGAAGCGAGCTGCTGGCGTCCGGGGTAGGGCAGGGCGCGCTGCGGGCCGAACGGGTCGAAGGTCTGGAACACCTCGAGGTCGTGCGGGCCGTCGCAGCTCACGGTGGAGCCGGAGGGGAATGATCGTCCCGGTGCGAGCTGGCCCTGCAGGCACGCGTGGAACGTCGTACCGAAGTCCGGCAGGTCGCCGCCCGCGCCGTAGGTCAGCGTGGTGACCTCCGGTCCGGACGGGGCGAGGACTCCCGTCCTGGCCAGGCCGAGCCCCCCGGCCATACCCAGCACCGCTCCCAGCACCAGCGCCACCACAGGCCACACCCACCGTCGTCGGGGAGGCGCGACCGCGACCGAAGCCGGGGTCGTGGGGGGCCCGTGGAGCAGCGGTGTGGTCTCCGAGCCCGGCGCCGAGAGGAGGGCAGCGGCCTGCACCCCACTGAGCCGGGCCTGCGGGGAGCGTTGCAGCAGCCCCGAGATGACCGCCCCGAGCGGCCCCCTGGTGCGGATGCTCGGTACGTCGGCGTGCAGTACCGCGGCGATCGTGGCCGCCGTCGTCTCCCGGCTGAACGGCCCGGTGCCGTGAACCGCGTAGAACAACGTGGCGCCTGCCGCCCACAGGTCGGAGGCCGGAGTCGCCTGCGCCCCCTCCAGCCGCTCCGGCGAGAGATAGCTGGGTGAGCCGATCACCGAACCGGTGGTGGTCAGCCCCGGGTCGTCGACGGCCTGTGCGATCCCGAAGTCGGCGAGCCGCACCCGGCTACCCGGGCCGAGCATGACGTTGCTGGGCTTGACGTCACGGTGCACCACCCCGTTCCCGTGCGCGGTACGCAGCGCGCCGAGCAGCTGCTGGGCCACCGACGAGGCCGCCCGCTCGTCGAGTGGCCCGTGACGCTGCACCACCTCGGCGAGGGTGGGAGCCTCGACCAGCTCCATCACGATGTGGTCGATCCCGTCGTCGGTGACGACGTCGTAGACGGTGACGATGCCGGGGTCGTTGAGTCGCCCGGCGGTGCGTGCCTCGCGTAGCAGTCGCTCCCGGAACGAGAGCCGGTCCTCGGCGCTGTGCCCCTCCGGGAGGTGGAGCTCCTTCACCGCCACCTGCCGGCCCATCACACGGTCCTCGGCACGCCACACGATCCCCATGCCGCCACGTCCGAGCTCGCCCAGCACGACGTAGCGGCCGCCGATGACGCGCGTGGGGCTGACCGAGTTCATGATTCGTACACGACGGTCACCGGCGCGTGGTCCGACCAGCGCTCACCGTGGCTCGGCGCCCGCTCCACCACGGCGGAGACGGCGCGAGCGGCCAGCTCCGGCGTTGCGACATGGTGATCGATGCGCCATCCCGTATCCCTGTCGAAGGCCCGTCCCCGGTAGGACCACCACGAGTACGGCCCGTCGACGCCGGGGTGCAGGGCTCGCACCACGTCCACCCAGCCGCAAGCGAAGAGCGCAGCCATCCACTCCCGCTCGTGGGGCAGGAACCCCGAGTTCTTGACGTTGCCACGCCAGTTGCGGATGTCGGCTTCCGTGGGCGCGATGTTCCAGTCGCCGCAGACCAGCATCTCGCGGTCCTCCGCGGCGGCCTTCTCCCGCCGCTCGGCGAGGTAGGGGGCGAAGAGTGCGAGGAAGCGGTTCTTCTCCGCCTGCCTCGGCGTGCCGACGGTGCCGTTGGGCAGGTACAGGGACGCGATGGTGAGGCCGGGCAGGTCGACCTCGAGATAGCGCCCGGCACCGTCGAACTCCGCCTCGCCGCTGCCCACCCTGACGGCTTCCGGCCGCTCTCTCGTGAGCACACCGACGCCGTTGCGCCCCCGAGCGCTCTCGCACGGGGCATAGGCGAGGTGCCAGCCTGCGAGCATCTCGGGCGGCAGCTCGTCGAGCTGCGCGCGTGTCTCCTGAAGGCAGACGATGTCGGCGGACGTGTCGGCCAGCCAACGCAGGAGCCCCTTCGCGGCGGCCGCCCGGACGCCATTGACGTTGACCGAGCTGACGGTGCTCACGCCCGCAGCGTCCCTCAAGCGCAGTTGGTGTCCGGGAGCGGGGTCAGGAACTGGTCAGCGGCCCACTGGTTGCCCTCCAGCTCGCGGAACCCGTTGGTGACGATCCGGGTGCCGTCGACGTGGTCGCCACGCACGAGCGTCTGGAGCAGGGCGGAGTCCTGGTCGGGCGCGGCTCGCACGTTGAGCTGGTCGGCCGTCACCTCGAGCTGGCAGCCGGTGGACCCGTCGGCGGCGGCCGACTGATCGTTCAGGCCACCGCGGTCGAGGATGGCCACGAACGCGAGCAGCGCGCCGATGACCAGTACGAACGTCCATCCTCGGAACGACGACTTCTCTAGCTTCGGAATCTTGAACCTTGTGGCCACGGCCGCGTCTCCCGGGGACGGTGAGGTGTACCAACGGTAGCGGAACGAACACCCGGATCCCACGATGAATCTTCGATCACTGTGATATCGACGTACTGAGCACCATGTCGTGCGACGCGCTCCCCCGGTCGTGTCGGGCAAGGGATAGCGTGTCGAGAGGGAGCAGCGCGCTCCGCGACCCAGGTCCGACCAGTCCCGAGGCAGGCCCGAAGCAACGATGAAGGTCATCTACACGTACACGGACGAGGCCCCGGCGCTCGCCACGCACTCGTTCCTACCGATCATCGAGGCCTTCGCCGGCAAGGCCGGGGTGGATGTCGAGACGCGTGACATCTCGCTGGCCGCCCGCATCCTCGCGCAGTTCCCGGACCGGCTGACCGATGCCCAGCGCGTGCCCGACGCGCTCAGCGAGCTCGGCGAGCTGGCGAGGACGCCCGAGGCCAACATCATCAAGCTGCCCAACATCAGCGCGTCGATCCCGCAGCTGAAGGCGGCCATCAAGGAGCTGCAGGGCGCGGGCTACGACGTCCCGGACTACCCCGAGGACCCCCGGACCGACGAGGAGAAGGCCGCGCGGGCCGCCTACGACACGGTCAAGGGCAGCGCGGTCAACCCGGTCCTGCGCGAGGGCAACTCCGACCGCCGGGCGCCGGCCTCGGTCAAGAACTTCGCCCGCAAGCACCCGCACTCGATGGGCAAGTGGTCGGCCGACTCCACCTCGCACGTCTCCACGATGGGTGACGGCGACTTCCGCCACTCCGAGCGGTCGGTCACCTTCGACGACGGCGCCGACCTGCGCATCGAGCATGTGGCCGCCGACGGCACCGTCACTGTGCTGAAGCCCTCGCTCGCCGTGCTGCCCGGGGAGATCCTCGACGCCGCGGTCATGCGCAAGCAGGATCTGACGGCATTCCTGGCCGAGCAGGTCGCCGACGCCCGTGACAAGGGCGTGCTGTTCTCGGTGCACGTCAAGGCCACGATGATGAAGGTCTCCGACCCGATCCTGTTCGGGCACGCGGTCGAGGCCTACTTCGCCGATGTCTTCGCGCAGTACGGCGACGACCTCGCCGCCGTCGGAGCCGACCCCGACGACGGCCTCGCGAGCGTGCTCACCGCCCTCGAGAAGCTGCCCACCGAGAAGCGCGAGGCCATCGAGAAGGCGATCAGCGCCGCGTACGACAGCGGCCCCGGGCTCGCGATGGTCGACTCCGACCGCGGCATCACCAACCTGCACGTGCCCAGCGACGTCATCATCGACGCCTCGATGCCGGCCGCGATCCGCTCGTCCGGGCAGATGTGGAACGCGAAGGGCGAGCTGCAGGACACCAAGTTCGTCATCCCGGACTCGTCCTACGCCCCGCTGTACGCGGAGACGGTCGACTTCTGCCGGGAGCACGGCGCGTTCGACCCCACCACGATGGGCACCGTCCCGAACGTGGGCCTGATGGCGCAGAAGGCCGAGGAGTACGGCAGCCACGACAAGACGTTCGAGATCGCGGCGGCGGGCACCGTCCGGGTCGTGGACGCCTCCGGCACGGCGCTGCTCGAGCACGAGGTGGGCGAGGGCGACCTCTGGCGCGCATGCCAGACCAAGGACGCCCCGATCCGCAACTGGGTGCAGCTCGCCGTCTCGCGGGCCCGCGCCACCGGCGCGCCTGCCGTGTTCTGGCTGGACGAGACGCGCGGCCACGACGCCGAGGTCATCAAGAAGGTGCGGGCCTACCTGGCCGAGGAGGACACCGACGGCCTGACCATCGAGATCCTCCCCGTCGCCGAGGCCACGCGGTACACGCTGGAGCGCACGAAGCGCGGTGAGGACACCATCTCCGTCACCGGGAACGTCCTGCGCGACTACCTCACCGACCTGTTCCCGATCATCGAGCTGGGCACGAGCGCGAAGATGCTCTCGATCGTCCCGCTGATGAACGGTGGCGGGCTCTTCGAGACCGGGGCAGGCGGCTCGGCGCCGAAGCACGTGCAGCAGATGGTGCGCGAGAACCACCTGCGCTGGGACTCCCTCGGAGAGTTCCTCGCGCTGGCCGTCTCGCTGGAGTTCCTGGCCGACTCCGACGACAACCCACGCGCGAAGCTGCTGGGCAAGGCCCTTGACGACGCCACCGGGAAGCTGCTCGAGAACGGGAAGTCGCCGTCGCGGCGGGCCGGTGAGCTGGACAACCGGGGCAGCCACTTCTACATCGCGCTGTACTGGGCGCAGGCTCTCGCCGGGCAGGACGAGGACGCCGAGCTGGCGCAGATCTTCGCCCCGCTGGCAGAGCGCCTGGCCGCCGACGAGGCGACGATCGTCGGCGAGCTGAACGCCGTGCAGGGCAAGCCGGTGGACCTGGGCGGCTACTACTACGTGGACCGGAAGAAGACCGACGAGGCAATGCGCCCGAGCGCCACGTTGAACGCAACGCTTCGGTCCTTCTAAGAGCATTCAGGAGCCGTAGTGCTGTCGTGAGCGTCACCTGACAGCACTACGGCTCCTTCTTGCGTTCATTCACAGGAGCGCTATCAGGACTGCTCCTACCGCTAGGTGCATTGACAGCAATACCAGCAGCGAGATTCCCGTCGCGCCCGTGAGCGGTGTCGCCAGCGACAGGGCCAGCACCACCAGCGCGACCACCGTCCATGTCCGGCGGGGGCGCGTGGCGTGGCGTTCCAACACGGCGAGCAGGGCCCATCCGGAGAGGCCTGCGCACAGCGCCCCGGCCACGACGGCGAGCGCACCGACCGGCGTGGCCGTCCCGCCGATCGGCGTGGCCGTGAGGTCGAGCCCCGCCACCGGTACGGCCACGGCCCAGATCGCGAGGGGCGCGAGCACGGCGAGCACCACGACAGTGGCGCGCCGAGCCACCGTTCGGGTCGGAGGTCTGGTGGTCGTGGTCATCGGACGGACTCCTTCATGGACGGGGCCCGGCGGCGCCCGAACAGCAGGTGCCACGAGCCGGAGCGGTACAGGAAGACGTGGGTCGGGACCTGCATGGCCAGGAGGGTCACGAAGCTGAGAGCGGTGTCGAGGGCCGGCACGGCCGGCACGGGCAGCGTGGCGGCCATGAGAACGCGCAGCACGCAGTCG
>DASYES010000475.1:0-5120 GCA_036498885.1 Pseudonocardia sp. | reverse complement strand
GGACGTCGACGGGGCGGCGCTCACGCTGCGGCCGGCCAGCGTCGCGCGCGAGATGCTCTGGGCCAGCGACGCCACCGCCATCCTGCTCGACGACCTCGAGTTCAGCCTCGGCGAAGGGGCTTGCACGGAGGCCGCAGCCTCCGGTGCGCCGGTGCTCGTCCCGGACGTCCGCGACACCGTCGAGGCATGCCGATGGCCGGTCTTCGCTGCGGCGGTCGTCGAGCACACGCCGGCCAGGGCCCTCTTCGCGCTGCCCCTCCAGTGGGGTCCTGTCAACCTCGGCGTGCTCCACCTGTACCGCCGGACTCCGGGGTCGCTGCCCCCCGACCAGCGCAGGGACGCACTGCGCGCCGCGAGCACCGCCACGTCGATGATGCTCGGATCCCACACCGACCCCGGGGACGGCCCGTGGCTCGACCCCGCGATCGGCAACCGCGCTGAGGTCCACCAGGCCACCGGCATGGTCCTGGCCCAGCTCGGGATCAGTGCCACGGAGGCGCTCGCGAGAATGCGCGCCTATGCGTTCAGCGAGCAGCGGCTGCTCACCGACGTGGCCCACGACATCGTGTGCCGGCGGCTGCGGTTCACCCCTGATCCGTCCTCATTCGACTGAAACCGATCGGGCGGGTGAAGGGGGAACCGGCATGCCTCCGGGTGGGCTCGAAGAGCACCGAGAAGTGATGCTGCGGAATGTGCTCACCCGACGGTTCCGCGGTGGGCGGCGCAGTTCCCGATTCCGGCCACGGACCGTGTTGTCGGAGTGACGTTGATATCTGTCGGCCCGTGATCACGTGATGATCACGGGGTAAGGACGACCTTGCCCGTGGTGGCCCGTTCCTCCAACGCGGTGTGAGCCTGTGCCGCGGCTGCGAGTGGGAACGGTGGATGTAGCACCGGTACCAGCCGACCGGCGGTGGCCTCGGCCAGAGCGCGGGTCTCGAGCGGCCGGAGTCCGCCGTAGCGGCGCAGCATGCGCGGCCCCGTGATCCACACGATCGACAGGCTCCCCGCCACGACGTCGGCGCTGGTGAACCGCGTGGCTTCGCCGGCCGACCAGCCGAACATGACGATCCGGCCTCCGATGTCGAGCATCTCCAGCCCTGCCCGGCCCACGTCGCCGCCGACGCCGTCCAGCAGCAGCGTCGGCTTGCGCCCGCCGAGCGCGGCGAGGAGCTCTTCGCGCCAGCCCGCCGCCCGGTAGTCGACGGCGACGTCGGCCCCCAGCGCCCGGACACGTGCCACCTTGTCCGGTCCTCCGGCCAGTCCCGCCACAGTGGCGCCCGCGGCTCGCGCGGCCTGGATGAACAGCGTCCCCATCCCGCCCGCGGCCGCGGGAACCAGCACGACGTCCTCGGCGGCGATCTCGGCGGCGTCGAGAACGCCCAGCGCCGTGCGTCCGGTGCCGATCATCGCGACCGCCGCCTCCGGGGTGAGGCCCGCTGGCAGCGGGTGCAGCGCCGCGGCCGGGGCAAGCGCCAGCTCGGCGTACCCGCCGCCGGCCGTCCCCAGGTGCGCCACCACCCGGCGTCCGACCCAGCTGTGCTCCACGCCGGGCCCGGCGTCGGTGACGACGCCCGACACCTCGCGGCCCGGGGTCGTCGGCAGCTGCGGCGGAGGGAAGGGCCCGCCGGTCTTGCCTGCCCGGATGCTTGTGTCGAGCAGGTGCACGCCGGCGGCGGCGACCCGGACGAGCACGTACCCCTCCCCGGGTACCGGATCGGGGACCTCCTCGAACCGTAGGCTGTCCGCCGGTCCGAACTCGTACTGCCGGATCGCCTTCATGCTTCCCCCCACATCCCGTGACCTGCGGCGATGACCGTAAGATCTGAACTCGACTTGAGGTCAAGGTCGGGATTGGGGCCTCGTGCCCACGCGCGAAGGGCGTGGATCGCGGCGTAACGTTGATTACGTGTCCCATGATCTTCCCCGCACCCTCGGTGCTCTCCGGGCGTCCGGCCACGAGCTTCGTGGTGTCAAGGACGAGATCCGCCAGAACCTCCTCCTCGCGCTCCGGGACGGGCGCGACCCGTGGCCCGGCATCGTCGGCTTCGAGTCGACCGTTCTCCCGCAGCTCGAGCGCGCACTGATCGCCGGGCACGACGTCGTGCTGCTGGGCGAGCGCGGCCAGGGCAAGACTCGGCTGTTGCGTTCCATCGTCAACCTGCTCGACGAGTGGACCCCCGTCATCGAGGGCTCCGAACTCGGCGAGCATCCCTACGACCCCATCACCCCCGCGTCCCGTCGCCGCGCCGCCGAGCTGGGCGACGACCTGCCCGTCGCGTGGCGTCACCGCGACGAGCGCTACACCGAGAAGCTCGCCACCCCGGACACGGCCGTCGCCGATCTCATCGGCGACGTCGACCCCGTCAAGGTCGCCGAGGGCCGCTCACTGGGCGACCCCGAGACCATCCACTACGGCCTCGTTCCCCGCGCCCACCGCGGGATCGTGGCTATCAACGAACTGCCCGACCTCGCCGAGCGCATCCAGGTGTCGCTGCTCAACGTGATGGAGGAGCGCGACATCCAGGTGCGCGGCTACACGCTGCGGCTGCCACTGGACGTGCTGCTGGTCGCGTCGGCCAACCCCGAGGACTACACCAACCGCGGGCGGATCATCACCCCGCTCAAGGACCGCTTCGGGGCCGAGGTCCGAACCCACTACCCGCTGGAGCTCGCCGACGAGATCGCCCTGGTCGGGCAGGAAGCCGAGCTCGCGGCCGAGGTACCTCGACACCTGATCGAGATCGTCGCCCGGTTCACGCGGTCGCTGCGTGAGTCGAGCGCGGTCGACCAGGGGTCGGGCGTGTCGGCGCGGTTCGCCGTCGCCGCCGCCGAGACGGTCGCCGCGGCCGCCCTGCGCCGGGCCGCGATCACCGGCGAGGAGCGCGCCGTGGCGCGTCCCGTCGACCTGGAGTCGGTGCCCGCCGTGCTGCGGGGCAAGCTCGAGTTCGCCTCCGGCGAGGAGGGACGCGAGTCCGAACACCTGGAGCACCTGCTGCGCCGGGCCACCGCCGACACCGCCCGGGCCCGCCTGCGCGGCATCGACCTCAACCCGCTCGCCGAGGCAGTCTCCGGCTCGCCCGTGCGCACGGGGGAGCGCGTGGCCGCCGTCGAGGTGGTGGCGGCGCTGCCCGCCGTCGAGGTCCTCACCGAGGTGGCCAAGCGGCTCGACGCGGGCGGCACCGAGAACCCCGGTCCGATGGCGAGCGCCGCCGAGCTGGCCCTCGAGCTGCTGTTCCTCACCCGCCGCCTGGCCAAGGACGAGTCCGACGACGGTGACACGGTGAGCTATGGCTAGACGCGACCGCCGCTACGCCTACGGGCCCTACACCGACGGGCCCGACCCGCTCGCCCCGCCGGTGGATCTCCGGGCCGCGATGGACGAGATCGGTCGCGACGTCATGGAAGGGGCCTCGCCGCGTTCGGCTCTCCAGGAGCTGCTGCGCCGCGGAATGCAGAATCGGCGTGGGCTCGACGAGCTCACCCGCGAGGTCTGGCAGCGGCGTAGCAGGCTGCAGCGGGAGAACCGGCTCGACGGCACGCTGCAGGAGGTCCGCGAGCTGCTCCAGCGAGCCCTCGACGCCGAGCGCGACTCGCTCGGGCGCCAGGACACCGACGACGCCCGGTTCCGCGAGATGCAGCTCGACGCCCTCCCGTCCGACACGGGCGGGGCCGTGCGTGAGCTCGACTCCTACGACTGGCAGTCCAGCGACGCCCGCGAGGCCTACGAGGAGATCCGCGACCTGCTCGGCCGCGAGATGCTCGACCAGCGGTTCGCGGGCATGAAGCAGGCTCTCGAATCGATGCAGCAGAACGCCGACGTCGCTCAGGCTGCCGTCGAGCGCATCCGGGAGATGCTCGACGACCTCAACGACCTGCTCGCGAACCACGCGACGGGTCAGGACACCGCCCAGCAGTTCCAGGAGTTCATGCAGAAGCACGGCGAGTTCTTCCCGGAGAACCCGCGCAACACCGAGGAGCTCGTCGACCTGCTCGCCCAGCGGGCGGCGGCGGCCCAGCGGATGCTCAACTCGATGACGCCCGAGCAGCGGGCCGAGCTGATGGAGCTCTCGCAGCAGGCGTTCGGCGACCCGCGGCTCGCGCAGGCACTGGCCCAGCTCGACGCGCAGCTGCAGGGCCTGCGACCGGGCGAGGACTGGGACGGGCAGGGCCGGTTCCGGGGCGACAACCCGCTCGGCATGGGCGAGGCGACCCGCGCGATGGAACAGCTCGGGCAGCTCGACGCGCTGGCCGAGCAGCTCTCGCAGAGCTACCCGGGCGCGCGGATGGAGGACATCGACCTCGACGCCCTCGGCGAGCACCTGGGCGACCAGGCACGGGTCGACGCCCGCGCGCTGGCCGACCTGCAGCGCGAGCTGGAGCGCCAGGGCCTGTTCGAGCGGGCACCGGACGGGTCGCTGCAGCTGTCGCCGAAGGCGCTCCGGCGCCTCGGTGAGGCGGCCCTGCGCGACGTGGTGGACAAGATCGGCGCGCGGCGCGGGGAGCGGGAGACGCACCGGTCCGGCGCGTCGGCCGAGGCCACCGGGGCCACCCGGCCCTGGGCGTTCGGTGACACCGAGGCGTGGAACGTGCCGAGGACGCTCCTCAACGCGCAACTGCGGCAGGCCGCCGGGGACTCACGGGTGCTCGACGTGACCGACGTGGAGATCGTCGAGACCGAACAGCGCTCCCGCGCCGCGGTGGCGCTGTGCGTCGACACGTCGTGGTCGATGGTGCAGGACGGGCGGTGGGTGCCGATGAAGCGCACGGCGCTCGCGCTGCACCAGCTGATCTCGACGCGCTTCCGTGGCGACGACCTGAAGCTGATCACCTTCGGCCGGCACGCGCGATCGGTGGAGCTGGGGGAGCTCGTCGGGTTGGAGGGTGTGTGGGAGCAGGGCACCAACCTGCACCATGCGCTGCTGCTCGCCGGGCAGCACCTGCGCCGCAACCCGGACGCCCAGCCCGTCGTCCTCGTCGTGACCGACGGCGAGCCCACGGCGCATCTGGAACCCGACGGCGAGGCGCTGTTCCACTGGCCACCGAGCCGGGAGACGCTGCGGGCCACCGTGGCCGAGGTCGATCGGCTCACCGGGCTGCAGGCGTCGTTCACGTTCTTC
>DASYES010000474.1:0-2257 GCA_036498885.1 Pseudonocardia sp. | reverse complement strand
ACGCCGGCGAGCGTCGAGCGGCTCACCGAGGCGTTCGGCGAGCTGTGCGCCGATGCCGCGAACCGGCACGCCGCGCCGCTGACCTACGAGCTGATGCCCTTCGACATCAACGCCGCGTCGCTGGAGGCAGTGCTGCGGATCGTGGGCGGGGCGGGTGCCCCCAACGGCGGCATCGCGATCGACACCTGGCACCTCGGCAAGATGCACATCGCGCCCGACGAGCTGCGTGCCATTCCGCCCGAGTACATGACCTATGTCGAGCTGTCGGACGGCATGCAGGAGAACATGCCCGACCACAGCCAGGAGACGACCCGGTTCCGGCGCCTGCCGGGTGAGGGTGAGTTCGACATCCCCGGCTACGTCCGGGTGCTTGCCGACATCGGCTACGCGGGCCCGTGGGGCGTCGAGGTGCTGTCCGACGCGCTCCGGGAGCTGCCCATGCCGGAGATGTTCCAGCGGACCGTCGACACGGCCGTCGACCAGATCGAGAAGGGGTTGAAGCCGTGAGTGGCCTCCCATCAGAACGGCTCGTCGAGCTCTACACCCAGATGGTGCGCATCCGCGAGTTCGAGGAGCGGGTCAAGCGCACCTTCGCCGAGCACCCCGGCGTGATCCGTGGGCACACCCACCTCGCCGACGGCGCGGAGGCATCGATCGTCGGGTCGATCGCCGCGATCGGCGAGGGTGACCAGCTGGTGGCCACCTACCGCTGCCACGGCTACCCGATAGCCCTGGGCAGCGACACCGCCGCGATGATGGCCGAGATCTACGGCCGGTCCACCGGCACGTGCAAGGGTTACGGCGGCTCGATGCACCTCGCCGACCCGGCCCGCGGCTTCCTGGGCACCTCCGGGATCGTCGGTCAGAACATCCCGCAGGGCACGGGCGCGGCCTACGCGGCGCAGCTTCGCGGGCGCGGCGAAGTGGTGCTCACGTTCTTCGGCGACGGCGCGTCCAAGCAGGGTGCCTTCCACGAGTCGCTGAACATCGCCGCGGTCTGGAAGCTGCCGGTCATCTTCATCATGGAGAACAACAGCTTCTCCGCGACCGTGCGCACCGAGCAGGAGGACGCCAACGCGGCGGCGGGCGAGCCGCTGTCGATGAAGGCGAAGGCCTACTCGATCCCCGGTGCCACGATCGACGGCTCGGACGTGCTCGCCGTGCACGAGGCCGTGTCGACCGCGGTGGCGCGGGCGCGTGCGGGCGACGGGCCGACGCTGATCGAGTCGCGCGTCTACCGGCTGTCGGCGCACGGCAACTCGATCGCCCCGCCCGGGGTGCCGCTGCACTACCCGGAGCACGAGGCCATCTCGAAGTACGGCGCCGTGGAGGAGTACGAGGCCGCCAAGCGCGGCGACCCCATCCCGCGGCTGCGTGCCCATCTCGTCGAGACCGGGACACTCACCGCCGACCGCGCCACCGAGATCATCGAGGCGGCGCAGGCCGAGATGCAGCACGCCGTCGAGTTCGGACTCCAGAGCCCCTACCCCGAGCCCCATGAGGCGCTCGCCTTCGTCCACGCATGAGTGCAGCTTGCGGAACGAACATCAACACTGAGGAGCTGTCCACCCATGACGAGTGAGACGACCCGCGAGCTCACCTACATCGCCGCGATCATGGAGGCGATTCATCAGGAGATGGCCCGCGACGAGGACGTCGTGCTGTTCGGGCAGAGCGTCGGCAACAACCCCGAGGACCCGTTCGTCCAGGCGTTCGGGGACGGCCGCGTGCGTGTGACCCCGATCTCCGAGACGGCCGAGATCGGCATGGCCGCCGGTGCGGCGCTCGCCGGCAAGCGGCCGGTGGTCGACTGCACGATGGCCGAGTTCCTGCTGGTCGCGATGGACCAGGTGGTCAACGAGGCCAACCGGTTCCACTACATGAGCGGCGGCCGGGTCACCGCACCTCTCGTGCTCAAGGCCGGCTACGGCTTCACGGCGGGATGGGCGGGCCAGCACACCGGCTCGATCTATGGGATGTTCATGGGCGTGCCGGGGCTCAAGGTTGCGCTCCCGGCCACCCCCGCCGACGCCAAGGGCCTGATGGCCACGGCGATCCGCGACGACAACCCGGTGCTGTTCCTGCACCACTACCTGCTCACCCTCGAGAGCGGCCCGGTCCCCGATGGCGAGCACCTCGTGCCGTTCGGGCAGGCGGTCGTCCGCCGCGAGGGCGCCGACGTCACGCTCGTGGCCACCGGCTGGACCGTCGGCCACGCTCTGGGGGCGGCCGAGCAGCTTGCCGCCGAAGGGGTGAG
>DASYES010000473.1:0-3665 GCA_036498885.1 Pseudonocardia sp. | reverse complement strand
CACGACTGTCACAGCGGCACAGCGGCCTCGACGAGCCGGGGGCTCGCCGAGCGGCGGCTGCCGGACTCCGCCCACCCATGTCCGGCTCCTCCTCCGGCAGCGGCGTCGCTCCTTGGCCTCGGGTCCTGGATCGCCTGCCGCCAGGGTCGCCCCCTCTCCACCCTGAGCAGATCGGGTCCTCGACGCGCTTGACGGGCGTCGGGGACCGCCGCCTCGACCCCGGCGCCGGCCGCCTCGGGCGCCGCGTCCGCACTCCCCTACCGGCGACAGCTGTCCGCCGCTCGGCCGGCGCGGTCAATCTTTCGTTTTCGGAACGTCGGCGTCATTGATTCGTTGACAGATGATGTGTAGCCACCGCTCGCGCCGAGGGCGGCGACACCGCCGCCCACGGCGCGCGGGCGGCCATACGAGTAGGCCTCTACCGGCGGGCAGCTGCACATGAGGTTGCGGTCGCCGTGAGCACCGTCGATCCGGCGCACAGGCGGCCACACCTTGCGATCGTGTACGCCCGGCGTGACACCTGTCGGGTACGCGGCCAGCTCCCGCGGGTACGGATGGTCCCACTTGTCGATCAGGCACGCCGCGGTGTGCGGCGCACCGCGCAACGGGTTGTCCGTCACCGGCCACTCCCCCGCCGCCACGCGGTCGATCTCCGCGCGGATCCCGATCATCGCGGTGACGAAGCGCTCGATCTCGGCGAGGTCTTCGCTCTCGGTGGGCTCCACCATCAGCGTGCCCGCCACCGGGAAGGACATCGTGGGTGCGTGCAGGCCGTAGTCGGCGAGCCGCTTCGCCACGTCGTCGACGGTCACGCCCGTGTCCCGGGTGATCCCACGCAGATCGAGGATGCACTCGTGGGCGACGTGCCCGCGCTCCCCCGCGTACAGCACCGGGTAGTGCTCGCCGAGGCGCTTCGCCACGTAGTTGGCCGCCGCGATCGCGCTGAGGGTGGCCCGGCGCAGCCCGTCGGTTCCCATGAGCCGGATGTAGGCCCACGAGATCGGGAGCACCCCCGGGCTGCCGTGTGGCGCCGCGGAAACGGCACCCACGCCCTCGGCGCCGCCACGTCCTGGCAGGAACGGCGCCAGGTGCTCCGCCACCGCCACCGGCCCGACGCCGGGGCCGCCTCCACCGTGCGGGATGCAGAACGTCTTGTGGAGGTTGAGGTGGCTGACGTCGCCGCCGAACGCACCCGGCCTGGCCAGCCCGACCAGCGCGTTCAGGTTCGCGCCGTCGACGTAGACCTGCCCGCCGGCCTCGTGCACGAGGCCGCACACCTCCCGGACCCGCACCTCGAACACGCCGTGCGTGGACGGGTACGTGATCATGAGAGCGGCAAGCGATGGCCCGTGCTCGGCGATCTTGGCGCGAAGGTCGTCGAGGTCGACGTCGCCGGTCGGGGACGTGGCCACCACGACCACGCGCATCCCGGCCATCACAGCCGAAGCCGCGTTGGTGCCGTGGGCGCTCGCCGGGATCAGGCAGACGTCCCGGTGCGCCTCACCCCGGCTGCGGTGGTAGGCCGCGATCGCGAGCAGGCCCGCGAACTCACCCTGGCTACCGGCGTTGGGCTGCAGCGACACAGCTGCGTACCCGGTGAGCTCGGCGAGCCACCGCTCGAGGTCGGCGATCAGCGCGAGCGTCCCCTCGGCGTCGGCCTCGGGAGCGAACGGATGTATGTCGGCGAACGCCGGCCACGAGATCGGCTCCATCTCGACGGCGGCGTTGAGCTTCATCGTGCACGACCCGAGCGGGATCATCGTGCGGTCCAGCGCCATGTCGGCGTCGGCGAGCCTGCGCAGCCAGCGCATCAGCGAGGTCTCCGAGCGGTGCTCGTGGAAGACCGGGTGCGTGAGGTACTCGGTGGTGCGAACCAGGCCGGGAGGAAGCACGTCCTCGGTGGCGGGGTCGAGGGCGGTGGCGTCGGCGGTCACACCGAACGCCGCCCAGACGGCTTCCAGGTGCGCCACCGTGGTCACCTCGGAGCAGGCGATCCCCAGCGTGTCGTCGTCCACCCGGCGCAGGGCGATCCCGGCGGCGTGCGCAGCGTCGGCAACCTCCGCGGCCCGTCCCGGCACCCGCGCCTGCACGGTGTCGAAGAACTCCCCGTGCAGCACCCCCACGCCCCCGGCCCGCAGACCGGCGGCCAGCACAGCGGCCATCCGGTGCGCCCGACGGGCGATCTGTCGCAGCCCATCGGGCCCGTGGTAGACCGCGTAGCACGCGGCAACGACAGCCAGGAGCACCTGCGCGGTACAGATGTTCGAGGTGGCCTTCTCGCGGCGGATGTGCTGCTCGCGCGTCTGCAACGCCAGCCGCAGAGCCGGGTTGCCGTCGGCGTCGCGGGACAGGCCCACGAGCCGGCCCGGCAGCTGTCGGGCGTGCTTCTGCTGCACCGACAGGTAGCCGGCGTGTGGACCGCCGAAGCCGAGCGGCACCCCGAAGCGTTGGGTGGTGCCCACTGCCGCGTCGGCGCCCAGCTCGCCGGGCGGGGTGAGCAGGGTGAGAGCCAGCAGGTCGGCGGCGACGACCACCAGTGCTCCGCGCTCGTGCGCCTCCGCGATCAGGGACGACGGGTCGGTGACGGCACCGGAAGCGCCGGGGTAGGACAGCAGCAGCCCGAACAGCTCGCCCTCGGGCAGCCCGGCGTCCAGGTCCGCCACCACGAGCTCGATACCCAGGGGCTCAGCACGAGTGCGGAGCACCTCGATCGTCTGCGGCAGGGTGTCGGCGTCCACGACGAATCGTGGCGACGCGGCCCGCCCGGCCCGGCGCAGGAGGGTCATCGCCTCGGCGGCCGCGGTGGCCTCGTCGAGAAGCGAGGCCCCCGCCACCGGCAGCCCGGTGAGGTCGGCGACGGTGGTCTGGAACGTCAGCAGCGCCTCGAGCCGGCCCTGGCTGATCTCCGGCTGGTACGGCGTGTAGGCCGTGTACCAGGCCGGATTCTCCAGCACGTTGCGGCGGATCACCGGCGGCGTGACCGTGCCCGAGTAGCCCAGCCCGATCATCGGGACGGTCACCGTGTTGCGCGCCGCGAGGGCCCGCAGCTCCGCGAGCACCTCCGGCTCGGACGCCGCGGGGGGCAAGGTGGAAGCGACGGGCTCGCGGTCGCGGATGCCGTCGGGCACCACCGCGTCGGCGAGGGCGTCGAGTGACTCCGCGCCGACCGCCGCCAGCATGGTGGACAGCTCCGCCGGTCGCGGCCCGATGTGGCGGTCGACGAACGGGACACCCTGCTCGAGGTCGTGGAGAGTGGAGCGCTCCGGGTGGTGCGGGGCGGGGCGGTCGGTCACTGGACCTCCGAGGTTGGGCGAGCGGCGGGCAGGCAACTGCTGCCCTCCCCCTCTGTCCCCGCCCGGTCGCCGGGCGCCTGAGAGATTCACCCCGTACAGAGCGGGCTTTCCCCGTCGGCGGACGGGCACGCCCGTCGCTTTCCAGAGGCGTCTCGCCCGGGCGGTCCTGGATGCCTGAGAGGTTCCGGGGAGGATTTGCTCCTTCGGCGCCCGATCCCCATCAGTTGCGATGGCGATCGGGACTCTCCCGCGCGGGTTCAGCGACTACGCGTCACATCGTAGCCCTCTCCCGCCGCCCACCCCTCCGCGCGGTTTGTCAGGCCTGTGAACCTGGTCCAGCGCCGACGATGCGTCCGACGTTCTCGTCCGAGA
>DASYES010000472.1:0-1570 GCA_036498885.1 Pseudonocardia sp. | reverse complement strand
ACCGAGTTTCCCGATCCCGCCCACCCCGTGCATTCCGTCGTCGCCGCGCACCGCCACTGGCTGCACACCGAGCTCGCCGCAACGCTTCGACAGGCAGGCGCAGTCGACCCGGAGGGCACCGCACAGCGAATCCAGCTGATCTACGACGGCGGCCTCGCCGGCAGCAAGGCCGCACGCTCTGCCGATCCGATCCGACTCGCCGCGGCGATGGCCGCCGACGCGGTCGCCGCGACGCTTCCGTCTTCGACGCCTACTGCGAGCTGGGCGCCGAGCGGGTCGCTGCCCTCATCCCGTTGATGCCGACTGATGCAAACCCTCGCTATGCGAACGCCGCGGAAGAGAGGAGCAGGTCGCCGATGGCTCCCGCGCCACATCGAGTGCACCGTGCCCTCGGACGCCGCTCCGAAGGAGATCGTCAACTCCGCGGTCCGCTCTCCCCGCGTTCCGGGACGGACCGGATCGTCGAGCGGCACCCCACGAAACCGCTCGACGTTTCCGGCTGCTCGCGCCGGCTCCACCACGACCGACGCGTCCCACACCCTCGGGCGAGGGTCTGCGCGGGCGCCAGCGGATCGAACCGACCGGGCAGGCGTTCACAGCGGTCGCTTCCTTCGAGAGCTCGATTGCGCGTTGAAACGGCGGCCCCACCCTGTGGCGGAGAGGAACCTGCGGCGCGACGTGCCGCGTAGCAGCGCTCTTGCGGCGAACCGGCCGGAGATCGCGTTGGCGCCGGCACCCGGCCACGTTCCGGCGCCCGCCAGGTAGAGCCCCGGAATCGACGTGCGATAGCGACTGAGCGCCAGGCTCGGGCGCAACATCAGGAGCTGGTCGAGGTGGTGGCTGCCGGCCCGCGACCGGGACGCGGGCCGGGTCGACAACACTCGTCTCGCCGACGACCGCCCCACGCGGCCGCAAGCGACTTGGCCTCCGGTGTGGCGACGTAGCGGTCGCCCATCCCGCGGGTGGAAGAGACCAGCGTGCCCGCAAGCTCGCCGAGACCGACGTTCCGGCGGCTGCGCCGCACCGCGTGCAAGGCGGTCAGCACGGCCCACGAGGGTTGCGGACTGGCGTACAGCGGCAAGTACGAGGCAGGAGACCGTCGGACACTCGGCGGAGGCGCTCCCACCCGGAGGCATCCGCCGGCGAGTGCTCCTTCCACATCTCGGACGTGGCGGCCTCGTCGGTCGAGACGCGCAGCGATCCCCCGCCCGGGAAGACCGACGCGTACGGACGGCCGGACCGCGCGAACCTGGTCGTCGATGTCACCGGGGCGGCGCCGGCCTCGCACCGGCCTGACGCTGATGCGGACGTACGGGGCCTCGTCGGTGATCGCGGCGAACAGCGGCCGAAGCAGTTGCCGACCATGCCGTTCTGCCTGTCACATCCGGATCGCCTGCCGCGTCCTATGTGTGGACATCGGTCGCGATCGGCAGCGCCGAAGCCGGCGCTGACCAGGACTGCACGGGCGGGTTGCGCGCGGATGGTGCGCCTGCCCGGGAGGGGGCACGGGGAATGAGTACGACGTCAACGTCGGCGTCCGGCGGCAGTGGCCGGACGGTGCGCACTCTCG
>DASYES010000471.1:0-6076 GCA_036498885.1 Pseudonocardia sp. | reverse complement strand
GACCGACCCGGCGACCGCCCTGCTGGCGACCTTTGCGACGTTCGCCGCGGCCTTCGTGCTCCGACCCCTCGGCGGATTGATCTTCGGACACCTCGGCGATCGGTTCGGCCGCTCGCGCATCCTGGCGGCCACCATCCTCTCGATGTGCGTTGCCACGGTCGCGATCGGTGTACTCCCGACGTACGCCGCGATCGGCGTGGGGTCCGCATTCCTCCTGGTTGCCGCTCGCTGCGTCCAGGGGATCGCGTCGGGCGGGGAGGTCGGCGGGGCCGCCGCGTACGTCGCCGAGAAGGCGCCGCCCCACCGGCGCGGGCTGCTGTGCTCGACGGTCCAGCTCGGCGCGCTGGCCGGGGCACTGTTCGCTTCGGTGGCGGTGACGGTCCTGACCTCGGTCCTGTCCGCCGAACAGCTGGTGGCCTGGGGCTGGCGGGTGCCGTTCCTGCTGAGCCTGCCGCTCGGCCTCGTGGGTCTGTGGATCCGCTTTCGGCTGGAGGATTCGGTGGGCGACGAGGAGCTGGCCTCCGGAGACGGACTCGCCTCGGCGCCCGCCGCTGAACTGATGCGTGCGCACCTGCCGGGCCTGCTGCGCACCTTGGGGCTCTCCACGCTGCTGTTCGCCGGCTACTACGTCGTGTACGTCTACGCCTCGACCCATCTGCAGCGCACCGGCGGCTTCGCCGCGGACGCGGCGTTCTGGTCCACCACCATCACGCTGGTGGTGTCCTGTGCGGCGATGCCCCTGTTCGGGCATCTCGCCGACCGGTGGGGGCGCAGGCCGATGCTGCTCGGTGCCGCCGTGGCGTTCGGTGTCCTCGCTGTGCCGTGCTTCGCCCTGATGAACGCCCATTCGTTCCCGCTGGCACTCGGCGCGCAGGTCGTGCTCGGCCTGCCGGAGGCCGCGCTGATGGGAGTCGTGTTCGCCGCTTTCGCTGAGATGTTCCCGTCGCGCGTCCGCTACACGGGCATCGCGCTCGGCTTCAACCTCGCGAGCATGGCAGTGGGCGGCACGGCGCCCCTGATCTGCCTGTGGTTGCTCGGCCTGACCGGTAACCCGCTGGCACCCGCATGGTTCCTGGTGGCCGCCGCGGTCGTCACCGCGGGCACTGCCCTGACGCTCGTCGAGACCCGCGGCACCACACTGCCGACCGCCTGAGCCGCGGTCCGGGGATCGCGCCGCACCCCTGCCATGACGTGAGGACGAGGAAGGACACCCGTGCCCGAGCCCAAGCAGACACCCACGCAGTCCGATGTGGACGTCGACGTCGTGGTGGTGGGCGCCGGAGGGGCCGGCCTGACCGCGGCGCTGGCGGCCACCGACGGCGGCGCGACCGCCGTGGTGCTGGAGAAGGAGGATCGCGCCGGAGGGAACACCGCGGCGTCCACCGGCTCCGTGCCCGGCGGCGGCAGCCGCTGGCAGGCCGAGGCGGGGATCGACGACGCGCCGGCGCGGTTGGCTGCCGACTTGCTCCGCCAGTCGGGTCCCCACGACGCCGAGGACCTCGTCCAGGTCCTCGCCGAAGTGAGTGCGCCGCTGGTGGAATGGCTGGTCGACACCCATCAGATCGATCTGCGGCTGATCACCGACTACAAGCACGTCGGGCACAGCGTGCCGCGGCTGCACGCCCCGCCTTCTCGCAAGGGACACGCCCTGGTGGCCGACCTGCTCCGCGCGGCGAAGGCAGCCGAGGTGGAGGTGCTCACCCACTCCCCGGTCGAGCGGCTGCTGGTGGAGGACGGTGCCGTCCGCGGAGTCGTCGTGTCCGGCAGCCGCTCCGGCACGTACACGTTGCGCAGCCACGCCGTAGTGCTGGCGGCGAACGGATTCGGCGCTGACCCGGAGATGATCGGCCGATTCGCGCCGCAGGCCTCCGGGCTGGAGTACCTCGGCGCGCACGGCAGCACCGGCGAGGCCATCCGATGGCTCCTCGAGCTCGGCGCGACGATGGGTAACGAGTCCGCCTTCCAGGGCTACGCCGCGGTCGCGAGCCCGCACGGATCGATCACCTCGTGGACCACCGTCGAGCACGGCGGGATTCTCGTCGACGGGCGCGGTGCCCGAATCGGTGACGAGTCGGTGGGCTACTCGGGGTTCGCCACCGAGGTGTCGCGCGCGGAAGGGCCGGTGTACGTCGTCTTCGACACGGCGATCCGAGACTCGGTCGCTGCGCACGAGGAGGAGTTCGCCGACCTGCTCGCTGCGGGCGGGGTGAAGGAGGCAGCCGACGTCGCCGCGCTCGCCCGCACCCTCGGCCTCGACGGGGACGAACTCGCCCGGACACTCGAGGCCGCGAGCGCCGCGGCCGCCGGGTCGGCGGCCGATCCTGTCGGCCGCACCGAGTGGGGGCGCGGTCCCCTCCAGCCGCCTTACGCCGCGGTGCGGACGATCCCCGCGCTGTTCCACACGCAGGGTGGTGTCCGGGTCGACGCGCACGCGCGCGTCCTCGGCCCCGACGGCCCGCTTCCGGGTACGTACGCCGCCGGCGGCGTCGCTGCCGGCGTCAGCGGACGGACCGGCGGGTCCGGCTACTCCTCCGGCAACGGCCTGCTGGCCGCTCTCGGACTCGGCATGCTCGCCGGTCGCCACGCCGCCGCGTCTCGCGGCTGAACTCGCAGGAACTCGACGAGGAGTACCAGGAGCACCCGTGTCCTCTACACCCCCCTCGCCCACCGGGCAGTCACGGCGGGCCGCAATCGGCAGTCTCGTCGGCACGACGCTCGAGTGGTACGACTTCTTCATCTACGGCACGACTGCCGCCCTGGTGTTCGGGAAGGTCTTCTTCCCGACCCAGGAGGGCGTCGTCGGAACGCTCGCCGCATTCGCGACCTTCGCGGTCGGCTTCCTGGCCCGCCCGTTCGGGAGCATCCTGTTCGGCCACTTCGGCGACCGGCTCGGCCGGCGCAAGGTGCTGATCACGACGCTGATGATCATGGGCGGCGCCACCATCCTGATCGGATGCATCCCGTCGTATGCCGCGATCGGCGTCTGGGCGCCGGTGCTGTTGACGCTGTGCCGGATCGCCCAGGGCGTGGCGCTGGGCGGCGAGTGGGGTGGTGCCGCCCTGCTGTCGGTGGAGAACGCACCGGCCCACCGGCGGGGGCTGTTCGGGTCCTCGATCCAGATCGGCTCACCTGCGGGGTTGCTCTTGGCCAGCCTGGTGATCGCCGGGGCCTCGGCGATCAGCGGCAATGCCTTCGAACAGTGGGGGTGGCGGATCCCCTTCCTAGCCAGCGTGGTCATCGTCGTGGTGGGGTTGGCGATCCGGCGCGGCCTGGCGGAGTCGCCGGACTTCGCCGAGACGGCGCACGCGCAGGGCGGAGCAGCCCTGCCAGTGGTCCAGGTACTCCGCGAGGACTGGCGGTCGGTGCTCCTCGGAGCCGGGCTCGGAGCCGCGAACAATGCGCTCTACTACACGGTGGCACCTACACGCTGGCCTACGTCACCGGCGCACTCGGCGTGCCCAAGGGCGAGACGGCCTGGCGATCCGGGACGTTGCTGGGCCGAGCAGTGGCGGAGCGCCTTGGCGCTCACGGGGGCTGATCCGGCCGAACCACGAGCCGTGCCGTGTCAGTAATTTTCATCACCGTCGGATCGCTCGCCAGCAGATCCTCGGGCAGGACGTGCGCCGCAGAATGATCGTGGCGGGCTGGTTCCCGGTCCTTCGCTAGCGTCGCGGTATGGCTGTCTCGGATGTTTCCGCTCTGCCCGACCCGCTCGTCGCCGATCTGTTGACGGCGTTGCCGGCCGACCGCATCGTCGTCGACGCCGACGTCGTGGATGCTTACCAGCACGACAGGGCGGAGTGGGCGCCGTATGGGCGTGCGGCGGCGCTGGTGCGGCCGCGCAGCACGGAGGAGGTCTCGGCGGTGGTCGCGGCGTGTGCGCGGTGGGGCCGTCCGGTTGTCCCGCGTGGTGCGGGCACGGGTCTCTCGGGCGGGGCGAATGCTGTGGACGGTTGCGTGGTGCTGTCCACGGAGCGGATGCGCGAGATCGTGGAGATCAATGCGGACGAGCGGCTTGCCGTTGTGCAGCCGGGGGTGGTGAACGACGATCTGCGCGCGGCGGTCGCTGGGAAGGGTCTGTGGTATCCGCCTGACCCGGCGAGTTCTGCGTGGTCGACGATCGGCGGCAATGTCGCTACCAACGCGGGCGGTTTGTGCTGCGTGAAGTACGGGGTGACGCGTGATTATGTGCTGGCGTTGGAGGTTGTCACGGCGGCGGGTGAGGTCGTGCGCGTCGGACGGCGCACAGCTAAGGGGGTGGCCGGGTACGACTTGGCCGGGCTGATGGTCGGGTCGGAGGGCACGCTCGGGGTGATCACCGAGGTGACACTCCGGCTCCGTCCGTTGCGCACGAGCGTGCCCCGCACGGTCGTGGGGTTTTTCGACGATCTCGCCGCCGCCGGTGACGCCGTCTCTCGGGTGACGGCACGAGGTGTGCAGCCAGCCATGTTCGAGCTGATCGACCGGTTCTGTCTGCAAGCGGTGAACAGGTGGAAGAACGCTGGGCTTCCAGACGATGCGGCGGCGCTCCTGCTCGCGCAGACCGATGTTCCGGAGCCCGGTGCGTTGCAGGAGGCCGAGGCGATCCACGCCGAGTTCGTAGCGGCCGGGGCCACTGACGCCATGATGTCGACCGACCCGGTCGAGGCCGAGGCACTGTTCGACGCCCGGAGGCTCGCCGGCCCGGCGCTGCGGCAGCTCGGCGACGAGATCCTGACCGAGGACGTCTGCCTTCCGCGCACCCATCTCGCCGAGATGGTCCGCCGCATCGAGGAAATCGGAGAGCAGCACCGCACGTTCATCGCCACGGTGGCCCACGCCGGCGACGGCAACCTGCACCCGCTGATGCTCATTCCGCCCGGCGACGAGGACGCGCGCCATCGGGCGCAGGCGGCGTTCGATGACATAATCGACGCCGCGCTGGCGCTCGGCGGTACGGTGACCGGCGAGCACGGAGTCGGCCTGTTGAAGCTGGCCGGGATGCGGCGGGAGCTCGGCCCGCAGGTGGTGGCGATGCAGCGGGCCGTGAAGGCAGCCCTCGATCCGCAGGGCATCCTCAACCCGGGCAAGCTGGCCGGTTGACGCGCGCACGCAGTCGACACGACTCGGCGCTCACGGAGCTGATGCCGAGGCGGACCACGAACGGTCCGGCACGGGCTCACTGAGGTGATCTCAGCAGGGAGCGTTTCGAATCGGGTGAGCACGAGTGCTCCGGCGACGATGTGACCGGTCTTGGATGGGCTGGTGGTGATCCGCTGGAGGGCGCGCCAGCGGGTGGTCAGCAGGGTGGAGCCGCGTTCGCCGATGGCGCGGGTCGCGCGGTGCAGCGCGTGTTCGCGTCGAACGCGTGATGCTTACCGGAGTACCAGGAATGAATTGCTTTGACTTCCACGCTGGTGATCGCCGCGGCGACCCGGTCGGTGCGGAACAGCTTGCCGTCCAGGATGACGTGCGACCAGCCTTGCTCGGCCACCTCGACGACTGCCTCGTGCAGCTGCGGGGCTTGCGCGTGCAGGACCGCGATGACTTCGTCGCGGTAGCGGTAGCGGGTCGCCCGAGACACGCCGAACCGGGCGCCCAGCACGGTCATCTCCTCACGCTTGCGGTACCACACCAGCACCAGCAGCGCCTGATACCAGACCCAAACCTGCGTGGGGCGAGGGCCGGGCGCGAGACAGCGGGACGTCGGCCCTCGCCGGCCGGATGGGTGCTCGTCAGCCACGCTCGTCAGGTTCTGGCCGAATTGGCTCGGATGGATGCGGAACTGACACCGTTCGCCGACGGCATGCCATCGGCTGTCGTCGTGATGGCAAACACCTCGGCGACTGAAACCTTGCGCCCGCGGCGGCTACCGAATCTTTGAAACGCCACCCCGGAATCGACATCGTGGTGAAGGAGCTTCACGCTCGGCAGATCGTCGAGTCAGTCACCAACGGCCACGCCGAACTCGGCCTTATCAGTGACACCGTGGATGTAGGACAGTTGGAGACGGCGGCTGTACGGCCCGACCCACTTGTCGTGGTGGCATGCAACGGGCACGCGGTGGCCGGGCGCACGCATATCTCTTTTAGCGACT
>DASYES010000470.1:0-2307 GCA_036498885.1 Pseudonocardia sp. | reverse complement strand
TCCCGGTGCAGCGCCTCGAGCAACGCCGGGTCGGCGGCCGTGTCGACGTCTCCCGGTGGTGGTACCTGGTTGGCGACCTCGTGCGTGGGTGGCATGTCGGGGCACCTCCGGAAATCAGGAATCGGGTCGGACGGTGTCGGCGGCGAGGAGCCCGCGGACGATGTCCGCCCAGTGGTCGATCAGGGGCTCCTCCTCCCGGACCCTCTCCTGCAGCGACGCGCTGATCGCCAGCCCGCGCATCAGCTGGACGGTCAGGTCGACGACGATCGGATAGCCGGGCCGGGCGGCGATCTCGGGACCGAATATCGCGTCGATGACGGCGTGGAGTTCAGCCAGAGCGCCACGCTCGGCAGAGCGCAGTGCCGTACGCAGGCGCTCGTCGGTGCGCGCGGCCCCCCACAGCTCGAGCTCCGCGCCGAACGACGGCCGCCGGCTCGCGCGTCGCAGCACCCACACGCCGCGCGCCACCGGGTCGGTGTCGGGCGGGGCGGCCGCGAGCTCCTCCCGCATGGCCTCGAGGTGGAACTCCACCAGCCGGTGGACGGCCGCGGTGAACAGCTGTTCCTTGGTGGGGAAGTGGTGCAGGAGCGCGCCGCGGCTGAGGCCGGCTCGGCGCTGAACCTCCACCGTGGTTGTCGCGGCGAAGCCGGACTCCACCAGCGACTCCACCGCAACGTCGACGATCCTTCGGTAGGTCGCCGCACGCTGGTCATCGCGTGTGGTCATGAGCACCACCAACCCCGTTTTCACCGTCAGAGCTGACGGTGAAAACCTAGCACCGGGTCCCCTCACGACGCCCGGGCACGTGCCTACCGTCACGCCGCCGGGCGCGCAAAGCCGACGCCCGCAGCAGCGCCCGCCTCAGCGGGCGAAGTGGTCCCATCCGGCCGAGGGCCCTTCGTAGTGCCGCCCGTCCACCAGCACGGCGGGATCACCGGCCCGGACCGTGCCGATCTCCGTCCAGCCCTCGGGGAGCGGACCGGAGAAGGTGGCCGCGAGCGCGTGGTCCTCCCCGCCGGTGAGCACCCACTGCAGCGGGTCGACGCCCAGCGCGGCGCCGACGTCCACCAGGCGGGCTGGCACGTCGAAGGCGCGGCTGCGCACGTCGAGCAGCACGCCGGACGCCCGTGCGACGTGGCCGAGGTCGGCGAGGAGCCCGTCCGAGATGTCGATCATCGATGTGGCGCCGGCCTTCGCCGCCTGCGGACCGGCCGCGTAGGGCGGGTCCGGCACGCGATGCGCGCCGACCACCGCCACCGGCGACCGGAACCCCCGAGCCAGCACAGCGAGACCCGCGGCCGACCACCCGACCCGTCCGCAGATCGCCAGGACGTCGCCCGGCCGCGCGCCTGCCCGCGTGACCGGGGCCCGTCCCTCCAGCGTCCCGAGCGCGGTGACCGACAGCACCAGCGTCGGTGACGAAGCCACGTCGCCACCGACCACCCCGACGCCCACGGACTCCGCCTCCGTCCACAGCCCGTCCACCAGGGCCGTCAACGTCTCGACGGGCGTGTCCCGGCTGCACGCGAGCCCCACGAGCAACGCGGTGGGCACCGCTCCCATCGCCGCGATGTCGGCCAGGTTGGCGGCTGCCGCCTTGCGTCCGACCTGGTCGGGGGCGGACCAGTCCAGCCGGAAGTGCACGCCCTCGACCAGCACGTCGGTGCACGCAACGACACGTTCGTCGGGCGCGGCCACCACCGCGGCGTCGTCGCCGGGACCGAGGAGCGTGCCTGCGGGCTGGGCGCGGCCGGCATTGAGCCGGGCGATGAGCCCGAACTCGCCGAGGGTCGAAAGTGTGTCTTCCGCCTCGGCGTCCCCGGTGGGGGGCGGGAACGATGTCGGCACAGCGGTACCTCCGGTACGTTCGGCTTCCGACTTTCCTACCCCGGAGAGCTCAACCGAAGTGGAAGGGGCACGCCGTGGTGCAGGCTTACATCCTGGTCCAGACGGAGGTCGGAAAGGCCGCCGCCGTCGCAGCGGAGATCTCCGGCATCACGGGCGTGCTGTCCGCGGAGGATGTCACCGGACCTTACGACGTGATCGTGCGCGCCGAAGCGGACGACGTCGACCTCCTGGGTCAACTCGTGGTTGCCCAGGTCCAGGGTGTTGCAGGCATCACCCGCACCCTGACGTGCCCAGTGGTGCACCTAGCCTCCTGAGCCATGGCTCCCACCGGTTCCCGGCCCTCGCTACCGGTCGTGATCGCGATCGCGTTGCCACTGCTGCTCGCCGTGGCCGTGGCGGCGATCTCCATCACAGCGAGAGTTCGTGGGGCTGGTGAGCCCACTCCCGCGCCCCCGCAGA
>DASYES010000469.1:0-6916 GCA_036498885.1 Pseudonocardia sp. | reverse complement strand
GCCACCGTGGGCGGTACGGCGCAGATCATCTGGTCGACCACGGTCTCCTCCACCCTCTCGCCTTCACGCTCCGAGCTCAGCTGCCATCCGTCTCCCGTGCGCTCCACGGAGCGGACCTTCGTCGAGGTGTGCACCTGCACTCCGGCCTGGCGCAGGCGTCGAGCGGCCGCGTCGTCGTGCAACCGTCCCAGCGGCACCCTGGCCCAGCCGATGTCGCCCGCCGCCGCATCCGTGAGCAGCCCGAGCCGGAAGACGGTGGCGGCTGGTGCGAGCGA
The DNA here is from genome assembly GCA_036498885.1 of Pseudonocardia sp. Lineage (GTDB taxonomy): Bacteria > Actinomycetota > Actinomycetes > Mycobacteriales > Pseudonocardiaceae > Pseudonocardia. The sequence continues at coordinate 6,641 of DASYES010000469.1, read as the reverse complement.
TGCGGCGTCCGCCCTGGCGTTGAGGGTTGCCACCCCCACGAGGTCCCACAGCGCGTCGACGGCCCGGGGGCTCTGGCCGTGCTCGGTGAGCCACGTGCCGAAGCTGACGGCGTCGGTTGCGGGGTCGGCCGGATCCACCTTCCGCAGCGCGAGTGCCGCTCCGACCAGTCGCAGCCGGTCCTGCATCGACAACGGACGGTGACGCAACAACGCCCCCGCAAGGTGCAGGGGCGCGGGCAGCCGGGACCGGCGCAGCCGGCCGGGCCGCCGCCCGGGCATACGTACCGGGATGTCCAGCCGATCCTGGAGTGTCACCAGGTCGGTCACCCCGAGCCGCTCGAGCAGCGCCCTGTAGGCCGTGCAGCAGCGCAGGAACACGTGCTGCCCGTTGTCGACGTCGAGCTCACCGCGGCGGAAGGAGGACGCGAGGCCCCCGAGCCGCGGCCGCGCTTCCAGCAGCGTCACCGCGAACCCGGCGTCGGCGCACCGGAGGGCAGCGCTGACCCCGGCGAGGCCGCCGCCGATCACCCCGACACTGGCGCCCGTGCCGGCGCTCATGAGGTCTGGGCTCCCACGGGTGCCCGGCCGGAGAGCGCCCGTGCCGCTACCGCTGCCTTCTGCCAGCCCGAGAGCGACCGCCGCTGGTGGTACACCGAGGGCGGGTCGGCCGCGATGTCGTCGAGCAGCTTGCGGTAGATGCCGGACATCGCCGTGACGCAGGCCGCGCTGCGCCGGTCGAGCAGTGGCACGAGCTTCAGTCCCTCGGCGTACCACTCGCGCGCCCGCGCGGCGCTGAACGTGATCAACTCCGCGAGGCCGCCGGTCTTGTCGACCAGCACCTCGTGCTCGTCGAGCGCCAGCTCGACGCCGAACCGCTCGAGCTCCGCCCGAGGTAGGTAGATGCGCCCGTTCTGCAGGTCCTCGCGGATGTCGCGCAGGATGTTGGTCTGCTGCAGCGCGATGCCCAGCACATCGGCGTAGCGCGAGGACTCGGGGTCCGGGCGCGAGCCGAAGATGCCCAGGCAGAGCCGCCCTACCGAGCCGGCCACGCAACGGCAGTACCCGACCATGTCGTCGAACGACTCGTAGAAGCAGGTCGCGGTGTCGGACCGGGCGTCCATCGTGACGTCCGCCTCGACCCCGTCGACGAGCTCGTCGAACGCGCCGAGCGGGATCGGATAGCGCGTCACCGCGTCGGTCACCGCGACCAGCACGGGGTCGGCTGCGTCGGGAGGCTGCCGCAGCGACTGCCGCAGGTCGGCGAGCGCGGCCACCTTCTCCGCGGTGGGCAGGTCGCCGTCGCCGATGTCGTCGATGCGCCGGGCCAGGGCGTAGACGGCGCAGAGCGCCGAGCGTTTCGCCGGTGGCAGCAGGCGGATGCCGTAGTAGAAGTTGCGGGCTTCCCGCCGGGTGATGGCGTCGCACGCCTCGTAGGCGGCGTCGAGCGGGGTGCGTGGCGGGGTCACAGCGTGCTCCGGATCAGGTCGGGGACGAGGTGCCTGACGACGTCACGTCGCCTGGCGGCCGGCGAGCCTGCCAGCACGTCCCACTCGGCGCGACGCAACGCGTCGGCCGCAGCCCGGCCACCGGCCACGTAGCCGGTGACGGCGAGACGGGCCCAGCCGTGCAATGTGCCGCTCATCGCCGCAGCGCCCTGGTCGAGAAGCGCCACCGCCCGAGCGGTCTCGTGGGCGATCAGCCTGCGTAGCGCGGGCGGTGTGCTGGCCGCCCCGAGATCTCCCACGTTCAGCCGAGCGTCGTCGACGGATGAGTACACGACATCACTCGAATAGGTGATACCGAAGCGCTCGAGGTCTTCGAGGGGCAGGTAGACGCGGCCGCGGTCGCGGTCCTCCGCCACGTCCTGCCAGTGCTCGAGCAGTTGGAGGGCTGTGCAGACCTGGTCGCTCCCGCGTTCCACAGCGCCACCGGGCGGGGCGTCGACCTCGAAGACCGCGAGCACGAGCCGTCCGATGGGGTCGGCGGACAGCCGGCAGTAGCCGAGCAGGTCGTCCCAGGTCCGGTACCGCATGACCTCCTGGTCCTGCAGGTTCGCCGCGATCAGCCGGTCGAACGGCTCACGCGGCAGACCCCCGTCGCGGACCACGGGAACCAGCCGCTGCAGCACCGGTGCGCGGGGGCCGGGCCCGTTGCGTTTCCAGACCGCGGCAAGATCGTCGGAGAATGCGTGCAATTCGGACACGCGGTCCCCTGTGGACTCGTCACCGAGGTCGTCGATCGTGCGGACGACGTCGTAGACCGCACGCAGCCGGGTGCGCAGCCGGGCGGGGAGTATCCGCAGCGCTACCGGGAAGTTCTCGGCCTGTTCCGCACGGCGCAGCCGCGTCTCGGCGCCAGGCAGCGGCCCGGCGGTCGCCCCCTGTGTCGACTGCGATTCGGCCATGAGGCGATGTTGCCCGGGAACCGTCCACAGTCTCTGCGCATCTGTGGTTAATTATTTGGGGTCAATTTTGTCAATCTCGTACAACGCGGGCCCTGCTCGCGCCCGGACAGGCGTACAAGATGTGTGTGGACGATCCAGATCCGTCGCTGGCCGGCTTGGTGCCGGCCCTGATCGACCGCCTTCCCGTGCTGCTGGACGAGGTGCGTCTGGCGCTGGAGGAGGACTGGCCCGACTACGCCCGGTTCCTGGCCGCCAACAGTGCGGAGGTGGGGGTGGCCGCCGACGCGGCCCTGAACCGGCTCGTCACGCTCGTCACGACCAGCGGTGCCGACGGCGGCGTCGAAGGTGAGCTCTTCGAGGAGATCGGCCGCATCCAGTGGCGGCAGGGGAGCGACCTGACGACGCTGCTGTCTGCCTACCAGATGGGGGCGCGCGTGTTCTGGCGCCACGTGTCGGCCGTCGCCGTCGAGCAACGTGTCGAGCCGCGCACCGTGGCGGCCCTGGCCGAGGCGGTCTTCCTGTTCGTCGACAAGCTCTCCTCCTCCTCGGCCCGCGGCTACGTCCTCGAGCAGTCGGAGGCGGCGGTCACCCGCGAACGGCTGCGGGAGGAGCTCGTGGGCCTGCTGCTGTCCGACCGGGCCGACCAGGCCGCCGTCCTGGCGGCGGCGGAGCGGGCCGAATGGCCGTTGCCGGACGAGATGGCGGTGGTCCTGGTCGAGCCCGACAGCCCCGCCTCGCACCAGGCCCTCGCCCGACTCGATCCGTCGAACATCGTGTTCAGCCGCCCGCCACTACTGGGCGCGATCGTTCCGAACCCGTCTCGGCGCAACCTGCGCCGGCTCGCCACCGTGCTGCGCGGCACACGCGCGGTCGTCGGCGTGGCGGTGCCGGCTGACCGGCTCCCGGCCAGCCTGCACATCGCCGAGACAGCGGCCCGCCTGCAACGCAGCGGCGTGCTCGTCGACGATCCCGTGTTCACCGCCGACCATCTCGACGCGATCATCGTGCACCGCGACGCGGGGCTGCTCGACGCGCTGCGGACCCGCGTGCTCGGTCCGCTCGCCACCTCCTCGCCCGCGTCGCGGGAGCGGCTGTCCGAGACCCTGCTCGCCTGGCTGCGGCACATGGGCGACCGGCGGGCGATCGCCGCGGAGCTGCATGTGCACCCGCAGACCGTGCGCTATCGGCTCGCGAAGCTGCACGAGCTGTTCGGGGAGGATCTCGATTCGCCCAGCACTCGCGCGCAGCTCGTCCTCGCCCTCGCGTGGGGACCGCCCCAGCCCGTGCGGTCAGCCGCGGGGGTGATGCCGCCCGGCCCGGTCGGGCAGCCGCCCGGCCCGGACGTCACGGCACCGCGTCGCTGATCCGCAGGCCGGGCGCCGGGCTTGTCGGATTTTGGTCGAACAAGATGTCTCGTCATAATTGCGTCTTCTGTTCTGAATCGGCCGTCAGGTTGATCGGCGAAGTTACCCGAGCAATCGGATGAATTGCCGACGTTGCGTTGTCGTCATCACATGTAACCGGCGCTACACCCCCGTCGATCTGTCGGCGAGCGAGGGACGCGCGGTCGTACTGTTGAATCAGCATCTATTACAGGAAGGTCTGGGAATTGAAGAAGGAAATCCGCTTCGCGGGGATCGTGCAGGCTGCGCGAGTCGCGGCTCGCCACCGCCGATCGATCTGATGAACAGCAGCGGGGCACGGCCGCGGAGGTGGCCGTCCCGGCCCGTCGTGGCGCTCCGCTGACCCGACCACCGTGAAAGGACGAGCAGTGCTCGAACGTTCTTCGTCTGACTACCTCGCGAGCGACCCCGGAGTGCTGCCCTGCTGGTGGCGCATGGTCGACCGCAGGGACGGCGTGCACCTGCTGGTCGGGGGGGAGCTCGACAGGGCGAGCGCGGACCTGCTCGACGAGGCGCTCCGGTTGCTGGAGATCTTCCCGCGGACCTCGCACGTCGATCTGTCGGCTGTCACCTCCGCTGATTTCGCCGGCCTCGAGCCGCTTGCCGCCAGTGCGCGACGGCGCGCGCAGAACGCTCTCCCGCCCCTGGATCTGGCCGGTGCGAACCGTCGTGTGCAGCGGACCTTCAATCGGCTGGTGGCTGATCCGCGGCGGGACCACGCGGCAGCGGGCTGAGGACTGCAGGCGCGGACTCGCTGCGAGCGACCGTGGCGAGTTTCCGAGGCGGCCGCCGTGCGGCGTGATCACGTGATCCGGGCCCGCTCATCGTGCTCACCGAGAGCGAGCAAGGGCTGACTTCGCGCACATTTCGGTGTCGCCATCGCCGTAATCGCGCCTTTCTGCGTGCCGGTAACTGTCGGCAATTTCGCATGTCCGGGTTTCCGGGGTTCCGTGGGTTAAGGTCACCGGGTGCAGAGCTGTGCGCCCGGCCCGGAAGCCCCGCCGGGCGTGGCGCGGAGCACTACAGCTTCTGAGGAGTTACCGAACCTCCCCCGAGGTTGAGACGTAGTAACCATGGAGAGACGGTCGCACCGGCGACTGACGCAGCGTCGCGGCACATTTCAAAACCGGTCTGCTCTCTCAGCTGATTCTCATACGGCGCGTCGTTTCGACGACGTGCCGCGCCTTTTACTGCCCCGACAGGTCAGAAGTCGTTCGTCCGAGGAGACATCGTGAGCACGCTGCTGCAGGAACCCGGCCCTCCGCCCGCCCCGCGGCCGCCGGGTCTCGTCCTGATGGCAGCCGGTCACGCGCAAGGTCCGCGGACCCACAGCGGCGAGCGTCTCAATCACGTATTCGAGGATCAGGTCGACTCGATGCGTTCCTCCGGGAATGCGGATCATCTGGCGGTGGACGCCGGTGAGAACACACTGACCTTCGCGGAACTCGATGAGCGCGCCAACCGGCTGGCCCGCTTGCTGATCGCGAACGGGGCTCGGCCGGGCGACCGCATCGCGCTGCTGTTCGACCAAGCGGTGCATTCCTACATCGGGATGCTCGCCGTCCTGAAGATCAACGCGGCTTACGTGCCGCTGGACGTCGGGTTCCCGCCCGATCGGATCGCCTACATCATCTCCGACGCGGGTGTGCGAATGGTGCTGTCGCTTTCGCACGTGCGCAACCGCGTCGACGGCCTGGAGGATTTCGCGCCCGGCCTGGTGTACGTCGACGAGGCCGAGGACGCCGTCGCGCAGCAGAGCCCGACGCGGCTGTCGGACGCAGAGCGTGGTGAGCCGGTGGAAGACCTGGCCTACCTGATCTACACGTCCGGCACGACCGGACGACCCAAGGGCGTGGCGATCGAGCACGCGAGCATCTGCAACTTCGTACGGGTGGCCGCGGAGGTCTACGGGGTCTCGGCCCAGGACCGCGTCTACCAGGGGATGACGATCGCGTTCGACTTCTCGGTCGAGGAGATCTGGGTGCCGTGGATGGCCGGGGCGACCCTCGTCCCGAAGCCGGCCGGGTCGACCCTGCTCGGCTGGGACCTGCACGACTTCCTGACCGAGCGGCGCGTCACCGCCCTGTGCTGCGTGCCGACGCTGCTGGCCACCCTCGAGGAGGATCTGCCCCAGCTGCGGTTCCTGCTGGTCTCCGGCGAGGCCTGCCCGCAGGACCTGATCACCCGCTGGTACAAGCCCGGCCGCCGGTTCCTCAACGTCTACGGGCCCACCGAGGCAACGGTCACCGCGACCTGGACCACGCTGGACCCGAGCCGGCCGGTCACGATCGGGCAGCCGCTGCCGACCTACAGCACCGTCATCCTGGACCGCGACGACCCGCACCACGCCCTGCCGCACGGCTCGGTCGGTGAGATCGGGATCGCGGGGATCGGCCTGGCGGCCGGCTACCTCAACCGCGACGACCTGACGCAGAAGGCCTTCATCCCCGACTTCCTCGCCATCCCGGGCAACCCCTCCGGACGGATCTACCGCACCGGCGACCTGGGCCGGGTCAACGACGCAGGCGAGATCGAGTACATGGGCCGGATCGACCTTCAGGTCAAGATCCGCGGCTATCGCATCGAGCTGACCGAGATCGAGTCGGTGCTCCTGCAGGTGCCGGGCGTGGCCGCTGCCGTGGTCGACACGTTCGAGCCGACGCCGGGCGTCACGGAACTGGTGGCCTACTACAGCCTGCGTTCCGACACGGCTGCGTTGGACCCGGAGGAGATCACGGCGCATCTCAAGGACCGCCTGCCCACCTACATGGTGCCGGCCTACCTGGAGGAGCTCGCGGCCATCCCGATGACCCCGCAGGACAAGGTGGACCGCC
>DASYES010000468.1:0-6139 GCA_036498885.1 Pseudonocardia sp. | reverse complement strand
CGTCGGCGTTGCAGCAGACGAACTTGATGTCGGACTGCGCGCCGAGCACCGTGCGCCACTTGATGCCCGTGGGGAAGCCCGCGCCGCCGCGACCGCGCAGGCCGGAATCCACGACCTCCTCGACGACCTCGGCCGGGGTCTTCGCCAGCGCGGCCCGGAGTCCGGCGTAGCCGCCGTGGGCCTCGTAGTCCTCGGCGGAGCGTGGGTCCACGACCCCGACGCGGGCGAACGTCACCCGCCGCTGGCGCTGCATCCACGGCAGATCCTCGACGAGCCCGAGGCCTTCCGGCGTGCCGTCCAGCAGGCCTGCGGCGACCAGGCCGTCGACCTCCTCAGGCGCGACCGGCCCGTACCCGAGCCGGCCCTCGGACGTCTCGACCTCGACCAGCGGCTCCAGCCAGAGCATCCCTCGCGAACCGGTGCGCACCACCTCGACGGCGCGGCCGGCAGTGCCGGCGGCAGCAGCGATCCGCTCGGCCACCTCGTCGGCACCAACAGACAGAGCGGCGGAGTCCCGCGGCACGAACACCCGCACCAGCTCACTCATCGCACGCCCTCGCTGCGCTCGGCCGACGCTTCGCGAAGGCGCTGTGTCGTTGATTCGCTCGCAAGCTCACTCATCGGGCCTCTCCCAGCAGTGCGTCGAGGCGGGCGGGGGTGACCCGGCCGTGCAGCCGGTCGCCCACCTGCACCGCCGGACCGAGAGCGCAGTTGCCGAGGCAGAAGACCTCGTCGAGCGTGACAGCGCCGTCGGAGGTGGTCTCACCGAAACCGACGCCCGTGCGTCGCTTCGCGTGCTCGCCGAGTGCCTCGGCGCCAACGGCCTGGCAGGCCTCCGCCTGGCACACCCGCACCGTGGTGCGGCCGCCCGGGGCGCGCCGGAAGTCGCGGTAGAAGGTGACGACACCGTGGACCTCGGCGACAGCGAGGTTGAGCACGTCGGCGATCACCGGTACATCCGCCGGATCGATGTACTCCAGGTCTTTCTGTATCGCGTGGAGTATCGGCAAGAGCGGGCCGCGCACGTCCCGCAGCGTTGTCGCGATGTTGCGCACGTGCTCAGCGCGTAGTGCCGCGAGATCCGTGACGTCCGTCGTCATAGTGGCGAGTGTCCCGCTCTGAGGTGCCACAGTTCAAAGCAATCTTGCCTATCCCCTGATAAGCGGGAGCTATGAACGGCTGCGGACGAACCGGCGGAGCAGCTGGTCGAGTGCGGCTCGCATGTCGACCGACCCCGCCACGTCGAGAAGTGCACGCGCGAGCATCGGCTCCGGAACACGGTCGGGAAGGACCAGGCCGATGCGGTGGCTCGTGGCCGGCGGGGTCATGGGAACGATGCGCATCCCGTCAGGTACGCCGAACAGGTGCAACCACGCGTGCGCGATGATCGTCGACCACCGGTGGGTGGCGACGTGCGCATAGAGCACCGACACCGCGTCGGCCTCCAGCATCGGTTCCACCGCGACACCTGCGTCGGTGAAGGCGCGCTCGATGATCCGCCGGTTCTCCATGTCCGGCGACAGCAGGCAGAGCGGCAGCGTCGCGGCGTCTTCCCACGCGGCAGTCGTCCGCTCGGCGAGCGGCGAGCTGGCGGGCGTCAGCAGCAGGTAGCGCTCCGGATAGAGCGGGACGGTGCGCACCGCGCCGCCGAGCGGTTCCCCGTCGACGTACGTCATGCCCACGTCGAGTTCGTACTCGGCCAGCTTGCGCACGATCTCGCGGGAGGACAACGACTCGAAGGAGATCCGCACCCGCCCGTGCAGCTCGCTGAACGGGCCGGTGAGCAGGGGAGCGGCGGTGAGCGCCGTCGGGATGGCGCCGATGCGGAGCCTGCCGGTGAGACCACCCGCCATCCGGTCCAGGTCCTGCCGCAGCGCGTCGCGGTCGGCGAGCATGCGGTGTGCCCACAGCACCACCCGCTCGCCCTCCGGCGTGAACCCGCCGAAGCGCCGCTCCCGCCGCACGATCTGCACCCCGAGATCGGCCTCGAGCCGGCGGATCGCCGCGGACAGCGCCGGCTGCGATACGTGGCACGCGGCGGCCGCCCTGGCGAAATGACGTTCCCGCGCGAGGGCGCTGAGATATTCCAGCTGGCGCAGGAGCACCGGACAGGAATACCTGCGCGGGTGCAGAAGCGCAAAGCCGGGCCGCGCACCCCCGCGAGTCGCCCGTTTCGCGTGCGCGAGTCGCCCGTTTCCAGCGCCCCCGAACGCTCAGCGGGCGGCGTCGAAGCGCGACTGGGCGTCGGCCCGGTTCACGGCGTTCCACCAGGCCTTGACGTAGTCCGGCTTCACGTTCTTGTACTGCAGGTAGAACGCGTGCTCCCACATGTCGAGCATGACGACGGGGACGAGGCCGATCGGCACGTTGGCCTGCTGGTCGTAGAGCTGGACGACGTGCAGCCGCTCACCCGGCGGATCCCGGGCGAGGATCGCCCAACCGGAGCCCTGGATGGTCGTCGCGGGGGCGGTGAACTCGTAATGCCGCGTTCGTCGCTTCGTGCGAGCATGATCCGGTTCGCGGTGCCCGCTGTGGCACAGTCCGGCGCCGTAGCCAGTGGAGGGCCTCGCATGCCTCGGTCGTCACGTCCGGTTCGGCGCGCGGTGCTGGTGGCGGCGAGTGTCCTGCTCGCCGGGGCGCTGACCGCCGCCGCCACGGGCGGGGGCGACGGAGGCGGCGGGGACACCGGTCCCGAGCCGGTCGACGTGCAGCTGCTCGCACTCAACGACTTCCACGGCAACCTCGAACCGCCGACGGGATCCAGCGGCACGATCGCCGGCGCCCCGGCCGGTGGTGTGGAGTACGTCGCCACCCAGCTCGCACAGCTCGCCGGCCACGGGCAGCAGGAGAACACGATCACCGTGGCCGCCGGTGACCTCATCGGGGCCTCGCCGCTGTTGTCGGCCGCGTTCCACGACGAACCGTCGATCGAGGCGCTCGGACTGGCCGGGCTCGACGTGGCGAGCGTGGGCAACCACGAGTTCGACGAGGGCGCCGACGAGTTGCTGCGCATCCAGAACGGCGGCTGCCACCCCGTCGACGGCTGTGCCGACCAGGAGCGGCCGTACAAGGGCGCGGAGTTCCAGTACCTCTCGGCCAACGCGTTCGTCACGGATTCCGGCGAGCCGCTGGTGGCTCCGTACGCGATCAAGGAGGTCGGCGGCGTCCGCATCGGGTTCATCGGGATGACCTTGGAGGGGACGCCGGACATCGTCACGCAGTCGGGTGTGGCCGGGCTCGAGTTCCGCGACGAGATCGAGACGGGCAACCGGTACGCGGCCGAGCTGCAGAAGCAGGGGGTCGAGGCGATCGTGGTGCTGCTGCACGAGGGCGGCACACAGGCCCCGAACGCGGGCATCAACGAGTGCACCGGGCTGCAGGGGCCGATCATCCCCATCGCCGAAGGGTTCTCCCCGGCGATCGACGTGGTGGTCAGTGGCCACACCCACCAGGCCTACAACTGCGTGATCGCGGGCAAGGTCGTCACCAGCGCCAGTTCGTTCGGGCGCCTGGTCACCGACATCGACCTGCAGATCGACCCGGCCACCGGCAACGTGCTGATGGCCACGGCCACCAACGTGGTGGTGGGACGCGACGTCCCGGCCGATCCGGTGGAGACCGAGCTCGTCACGCGGTACCGCACGCTGCTCGGGCCGATCGCCTCCCGTCAGGTGGGAGAGACGACGGGAGCCCTCACCCGCGCCCAGGAACCGCTGTTCGGCAGCCTGGCGGGCGAGTCGTCACTGGGCAACCTCATCGCCGACGCGCAGCTCGCCGCCACCGAACAGGAGCAGGGCGCGGTGGCCGCGTTCATGAACCCAGGTGGCGTGCGCGCCGACCTGGACGCCGGCCCCGTCACCTACGAGGAAGCCTTCACCGTCCAGCCCTTCAACAACTACCTGACCACTGTGGACCTCACCGGCGCCCAGCTCGACTGCCTGCTGGAACAGCAGTTCGTGGCCGAACGCACGCTGCAGCCGTCGGCGTCGGTGGCCTACACGGTCGACCCCAGCGGGGTGTCGGGCACGGCGGCCGACCCCTGCTCGGGCACCCACGTCGGCACGCTCAGCGTCGATGGCACACCCGTCGACCCCGCCGCCACTTACCGGATCACCGTGAACAGCTTCCTGGCCGACGGCGGCGACGGCTTCTCCGTGCTGACCCAGGGCACGAACCGGGTGGTGGGCGGCCTCGACATCGACGCACTCGCCGCCTACCTGACCGAGGTCGGTCCGGTCGCGCCCCCGCCCACCGACCGGATCACGGTCTCCTGACCGGCGGGGAGTGCCTCAGTCGGGGTACGCGCCGCCGTCAAGTCCGATGATCTTGTTGGTCAGGTAGCCGTTGCGGAGCATTGCGAGCGAGAGGTCGGCCACCTCCTCGGTGGTGCCCAGGCGGCCGACGGGGATGATCGGGGGCACCGGGTCGTCCGGCCCGAGCGGCAACATCCTGGTGCCCGCGATGAGGGCAGGAGCAATCGCGTTGACGGTCACACCGGTGTCGGCGACGCGTGCCGCGAGGTGGTGCGTCAGGCCGTGCAGCGCCGCCTTGGCCGCCGCGTAGTGCGGGCCGATGACCCCGCCGGTGAACGCGGCCACCGAGGAGAACAGCAGGATCCGGCCGAACCGGCGCTCGATCATCCGGGGCAGCGTCTGCTGGGTGAGGAAGAACGGGGCGCGGACGTTCACGGTCATGCTCTCGTCCCACAGCGCCCCGTCGACGTCCACCCATGACCTCTGCTCGGCCGCGCCTGCCGCGGCGACCAGCATGTCGACGTCGCCCAACCGTTCGCGGGCCGCGGCAACGACCCGGGCCGGGCTGTCGGGGTCCGCGAAGTCGGCCTGCACGACCTCGGCGCGACGGCCGAGCTTGCGAGCCTGGGCCGCCACGTGCTCGGCCTCGTCGGCGTGCCCGCCGTAGGTGAGCATGAGATCGGTGCCGCTCTCGGCGAGCCGCCGGGCGATCTCCTGGCCGATTCCACCGGAGGCGCCGGTGACCAGAGCCACGCGATCGCGCAGAACCGAGTCGATACCTCTGTCGGCCACGGGGGTGTCCTCCTCGTCGGACCGTCCGGCCTTCTGATCTCGACAGTACGACTGGTCACAGGGCCCAGCGCGGGAGCTTCGAGTGCCATCCCCGTCCTTCCCCTGCTGGTTACGCTGCGTGCAAAATGGCGGCGTCTGGGGGCGATGACAATGCGCATTGTGACCATTCGGGCAGTGGGGGTGCTGCTCGTGACCGTGCTGGCGTGCGTCGTCGCACTCGGGGCGTGTGCCGACTCAGGCACCGCTCCCGTGCTTCCCGGCACGACCGACGCGAACCGGTATGACGCGATCATCGCGGACTCCCCCGTCGCCGACCCGGCGACGATCACACCGGGCTCATGGGCGGACAAGATCAGGCAACGGGGCATCCTCAACGTCGGAAGTGGCGACACACTGCCGCTCTTCGCACTCAGGGACCCGACCACCGGACGGATCACCGGGTTCGACGCCGGGCTGGCAGAGATGCTCGCGCACTACATCACCGGCAAGCCCACGAACGACGTCGCGATCACCCCGGTCACCGTGGACACCCGCGAGCCGCTCCTGAGGAACGGCACGCTGGACGCAGTGGTCGCGACCTACTCGATCACGCCGGAGCGCGCAGCGAAGGTCGCCTTCGCCGGCCCGTACTACTCCTCGGGCGACGCGATCATGGTCAGGGCGGGTGACGGGTCGATCCACGACGTCACTGACCTCAACGGCAAGACGGTCGCGACCCAGCCCAACTCCACCGCCCTGCTCGCACTGCAGAAGGCGGCCCCCGCCGCGCACCTGCTGACGTTCGCCGAGGACCCGGAGTGCGTGGCCGCGGTGCAGGAGGGCCGCGCCGACGCGTACGTGCTCGACCAGGCGATCCTCGTCTCCGACGCGACCATCAACCCTGCGGTGAAGGTCGTCGGTCAGCCGTTCACCCAGGAGTCCTACGGAATCGGGCTCCCGCGCGACGCCCCGGCGGCCAAGGCTTTCGTCAACGAGTGGCTGCAGAAGATCTATGCGAACGGCAGTTGGGCGAAGCTGTGGAAGGCGACCATCGGCACGGTCGTGAGCGGCGGTACACCAGCCCCGCCGGTGATCGGCTCCGTCGTGGGCTCCTG
>DASYES010000467.1:0-1979 GCA_036498885.1 Pseudonocardia sp. | reverse complement strand
GACCAGATGCACCGCTGGTTTGCCACGGTCGTCGACGCCGACGTGCGGGTCGGCGGTCACTACCGCATCGAACTCCACGAGGCCGACGGCAGCGTCAACGGCTTCGTCGGTGAGTACCTGACGCTCGAGCCCCACTCCCGGATCGCGTTCACCTTCACCCACCACTCGCAGACGCCCGGGGACGAGATCAGCGACGAGACGGTGACCGTCACGTTCCGCGAGGTCGCGCCGGGCCGTACCGAGGTCACGATCACCAACAGCTGGACCGGTCCCGAGTTCGAGCCCTCGTACTACGACACGCTGCGGGAGGGCTGGGAGGAGTGGATCAGCCGCCTGGAGAAGACCTTCTGAGCCCGATCCCCGGCGCAGCACGCAGCGCGCGCTCCAACGCCCTACGCAGCCAGGCGGCCGGCGCCGGCTCATCATGCGGACCTCGTATCAGCGCGGTGAGGATCAGCCCGTCGAGCGTGGCGGCCAGCCCATCGGCCGATCGGTCGGGGTCCGTCGCTCTGCAGCTCGGCACGCAGGTGCTCATCACGCACGGCCGCGAGGGACAGCTCGTAACGGGCCAGGGTGCGGTACCGCTCCCGCGTCACCATCGCGACGCAGACGGAGGCGAGCACCGCCGCGAGGCCCGCGGCGTCCGTCGCTCCGGACCGCACCAAGGGCAGGTCGACGCGCATGTCGACCTCCAGCGGCCGCTCGACGCACCCGGCGACCAGGGCGGAGCGGCGGCGGAAGTGGTAGGAGGTGCTTCCGGGTGGGATCCCGGCAGCGCCATCGACCGCGCGATGGGTGAGACCTCGCATGCCCCGCTCCGCCAGCACGTGCAGCGCCGCGTCGAGGATCTCGGTGCGTCGATCGCTCAATCCTCTACCTCGTGTAGAGAAATAGGGGGCTGCGGATGCACATCGTTGTGGTCGGAGCGGGCCTGGGCGGGCTGGCGGCGGCACTCGGCGTACACCGGGCGGGACACGAGGTCACGGTGCTCGAACGGGCGCCCGAGCCGCGCGAGACCGGCGCCGGAATCGGCATCCCGCCCAACGGGGTGCTGGCGCTCGATGCGCTCGGGCTCGGGGAACCCGTGCGAGCCCGCGCTGTTCCGCGACCCCCGACCGCGGGCAGGGCGCCTGCCAGGCGTTCGAGGACGCTGTGGTCATCGGGAACGAGCTCGCCGGAGCGGACCCCGCGGACGCGCCCCACGTCCCGCTCGTCTACTCCGCCCGCCGGCACCGTCGTACGGGCGACCTGCAACGAGCTGCCCGCCGGATGAACCGGGTGCTCCGGCTCACCGGTGCCCGAGCCCGGCTACGGGACACAGTCCTGCGGTTCGTCCCGCGGGCCCTCGCCACGCGTGCGCTGGCAGCGCAGTTCCGGTTCGCCGCCGAGCCCGGATGACCGTGGCCTGGGGCGCGCGTCAGATATCCACGACCGGCACGGAGCGCCCGGCCAGCGCCTCGATCACCGCCGTGGCCATCGCGGACATGCCCTGCGCGTTGGGGTGCACCGGCGCGGCGGGAGCCGTGGGGATCAAGCCCTCGATCCACTTGGTCCCCGGCAGCGTGCACACGTCGTGGCCGACGAAGGGGGTGTAGGTGTCGATGTAGTCGGCACCCGCGTTCTCGGCTTCGTCAGCGAGCATCTCGTTGAGCCGCTTCTCGGTCTCGCGCAGGTAGGCCACGTCCCCCGGGCTGAACGGCATGGCCGGGAAACACCCCGGGCCGGAGTCGGGGAGGATCGCCGGGTAGCCGACGACGAGCACGCGGGCGTCAGGAGAGCGCTCCTCGATCTCGTCCAGGGCCGCGGCGATCTTCGGCGCCGTGGCGTCGATCCGCTCCGTGAGCTCGTCGCTGCCGTCGTCCGTGTAGAAGTCCCGGCACGCGGCCCCGGCGGGCGCCAGCGGGGATCGCGTGGCGCACTCGCTGATGATCGAGCCGAAGCCGATGTCGTTGCCACCGATCGTGAGCGTCACGAGCCCG
>DASYES010000466.1:0-3901 GCA_036498885.1 Pseudonocardia sp. | reverse complement strand
CGGGTGCGGGCGGGCAGGGTGGCGCCTGCATCAGCCGGTGCAGCCGGGCCAGCGCGTGTCGGTAGAACCGCAGCTGCGTGCGCCGTCCGAAGAGCCTGAACCCCGTCCGGAGCACCGGGTTGGGGATGGGCGCGCGCCGGGAGTAGGCGATGATCCGGAACTCCACGGTGCCCGTGGCCAGGTTCTTCGCCACCTCGTAGGTCAGCCTGCCCTGTTCCAGATGGCCACGCAGGGTCTGATAGGACCAGCCGATCACCCGCTCGGGCCCGTCGAGCCCCTCGCGCATCTCGTCGTGCGCCGCGGTGATGCGCACTCCGATCACGAAGCGCAGCAGGAGAAACCGGCCCTCCAGCAGCATGTCGCGGCCGACGAGGTCGCCGGACCAACGAAACGCCGCCCGCAGGATGTCGGGGTCGCTGAACTCGTAGCCGTCGACGATGGCCCCGGCCGTCTCGACCACCCCGCCGGGTTCCGGCTCGCCGGGTGCCTCCCGGCCGAGCACCACCACGCGCCGGTCCTGGTGCCAGCCGTCGACGACGAAGGGGGGAGCGTGCTTCTCGTCGTAGTTGACCGGACGCCCGCGTAGCTCGGCCACGGCGGCCGCGAGGTCCTGCACGGTGGTCAGCGCCGCAGGCCGGCGCGGTGCACGGCGTCGCCGATCAGCCAGAACATCGGGGGCCACAGCCCGACGAACAGCGCACGCCGCTCCGCGTTGCCCCGCTCGTCCTGGTCCACGGTCTTGGCGCGCAGCCACAGCCCGACGCACAACCCGACGGAGCCGAACGACGCGCCGTACAGGGACAGGGCGGCACGGCGAAGCGCAGGACCAGTGGGGATCACGGGAATCGGGTACCCGAGGTGTCGTGCTCCTACTCCGCCGCTCGCGCCCTGCCCCTGGCAGTCTCGCCCACCGGATCGCGATCGTTCTCCGCTGGCCGATCGGATTGTCGGTGGTGGCCTGGCAGTACATGTGGCGCACCACCCCGATCCACCGCTCCGAGTGCTCGGGCGATGATGACCACGACCGTCCGCCGCCGGTGCCGCCCGAGTTGGTCGACGACGACCTGCAGCCCGTCGAGGACGGTGTCGGACCGATGTTCCACCGTCGTTACTCGGTCCGCGTCGAGGGGGCGGTGCAGCAGCCCGCGGAGGTGATCGCCACGCTCGCAGGCGACCCCAACTGCGCGGCTCCCCGCGAGGTGGCGGTGTTCGAGAAGACGCGGGGAGAAGCGGGCGCCATGAGAGTCGGTGACGAGTTCCTGATCCGTATGCCAGGGCCATGGGACGGGCCGGTCCGGGTCATCGACCGGACGGACACGTCGTTCCGGCTGGCCACCCTGCGTGGGCACCTGGAGGCAGGTCAGATCGAGTTCCGGTGCCGTCATAAGAAGGACACGCTGGTCATCGCGATCGAGGCGTGGGCGCGATCGGGCGACCGGCTCTCACATCTGCTCTACAGCAAGCTGCGGCTGGCCAAGGAGATCCAGCTGAACCTGTGGGTCGAGACCTGCCTGCGCCTCGCGGCCGGCACCGGCGGCCGGGCCCGCGGAGGTGTGCAGGTGCGCACGCGACGGTTGCCCACCCCCGCCGACGGGTGACAGGCCGCGTCAGCGCCGTCCGGTTGGCAACGGGATCGCCGTCTTCTCCAGCCAACCGGCGATCGAGAGGGCGATCTCGCAGCTGTTGTCCTCGAGCATGAGCATGTGGCCGTTGCCGGTGATCCCGGCGTCGGCGAGGAAGCGGTACTCGACGTTCGCGCCCAGCCCGGCGAGCCACCCGGCGGTGGCGCCGTCCACGTCCCGCGGGTGCTCCAGGTCGGCACTCCCGGTGACGATCAGTATTGGCAGCCCCGCGAAGTTGTCCGCTCGCTCCACACGAAGCTGCCCGCCCCGGAGGTTCTGCCGTTGCAGGATGAGCGGGGCCGGAAGCGGGAGCAGCCCGGCCCGGAAGACGTCCGCGGCGTGGCGGGGAAACCGCGTGGACTCCCGCCCGATCAGCTTCTCCTGGACGAACTGTTCAGTGGCGATGTAGCTGCCGCCCTTCGGGAAGCGCCAGCGGGCCAGCGGCCCGGCGAGCTCGATCTCCGAGTCCGTCTCGGCCACCACGACGGGCTCCGGCTGGATGTTGCCCGGTGGCCCCGGTGCGACCGCCACCAGCGCCTCGATGAGGTTCCCGTGGGTCTCCACGAGCCGGTAGCCGAAGGGACCGGCCATCGAGTGGACGAGCAGGACGACCGGACGCCCCACCTGTTCCAGGAGGGCGCCGAGCGCCGCGCAGACCAGATCACCGGACAGCGCGTGCTCGGAGACGCTCCCGCTCCTGCCGATCCCCGGCCAGTCGGGGACCACGACGTCGTAGCCCTGGCCGGCGAAGTCGTCAGCCCAGCCCGGACGTCCGTCGGGCGTGCCCAGATAGCACGCGCCGCTCAGGCAGCCGCCGTGGACCAGGACCATGACGGGGCGGTCGCCGTCGCCGACCGGGGTGAACCGCTCGTAGTAGAGGGGAGCAGGTGAGGTCGTGTACCCCACACGAAAGCGTATGGACACCCATCAATCGTGATGGCGTGCGCACCCCGGCGCAGCGTGACAGCTGTTACTCCGCGTTGCCCCAGGCCAGCGGCAGCGTGCGCGGACCGCGGACGAACGCGCCTTTGCGCCACTGCACGTCCTCGGGTGCCACTGCGAGGCGCAGGTCCGGGAACTCGCGCAGCAGACTCCCGAGCGCCTCCTGCAGTTCCATGCGGGCCAGCTGCGCACCGAGACAGTGGTGGGCGCCGTAGCCGAAGCCGATGTGGCGGTTCGGCGCCCGGCCCAGCACGAGCGCCTCGGCGTCGTCGAACATCTCGGGGTCGCGGTTGGCGGCGTGGATCGACACCACCACGGCCTCACCGGCACGCACCGTCACACCCGACAGCTCGACGTCCTCTTTCGCGATCCGCGGGAACCCGGCGGATGCCCCGAGCGGTGTGTACCGCAGGAGCTCCTCGACGGCCGTCACGATCGCCTCGTGGTCGCCCCGCAGCGCCGCGCCCCGGTCCGGGCGGGTGAGCAGCGTGTAGGTCATGTTGCCGATCTGGTTCATCGTGGTCTCGTGACCGGCGATGAGGATGGCGATGCCGAGGCCGATCAGCTCGCCCTCGGTCAGCCGGTCGCCCTCGTCCCGTGCGGTGACGAGTGCGCCGAGGAGGTCGTCGGTCGGCGTGGCGCGGCGCTGCGCCACCAGCCCCGCCATGTACGCGGCGAGCTGCTCGGTGGCCGCGACCCGCTCCTGCGGCGTCATCCCGGACGTCGACAGGGCCGCGTCGGAGGCCGTACGGAAGATGGGCCGGTCCTCGACGGGAACGCCCAGCAGCTCGCAGATGATCGTGACCGGCAGCGGCACCGACACGTGCTCGACGAGGTCGGCCCCGGAGCCGGCGGCGCGCATCCCCGCGAGCAGCTCCGTGGTGAGCTCGGCCGCACGAGGGCGCAGCTCTTCCACCCGGCGTGTGGTGAACGCCCTGGCCACGAGCTTGCGCAGGCGTGTGTGGTCGGGAGGGTCCATGTTGAGGATCGAGTTGACCTGGTGGTCGATCTCCGGCCGCACGCGCGGGACGTCCTGTCCGACGATGGCGGCGCGGCTGAAGCGAGGGTCGCCCAGCACCGTGCGGACGTCGGCGTGCCGGACGGCGAGCCAGGCCTGCCCCCCGTAGGGCAGCGCCACCCGGGAGACCGGCTCGTTGTGGAGCAGATCTTGGTAGATGGGGTCGAGTTCGAGCCGGTCCGGCTCGCTGAAGGGGTATGTCCGAACCATGGAATTCTCCGATGCAAGCGGCCGCTTACGCCGACGCTAGCAAGAAGAGCAGGCTCACGGAGATCGGTGTGCACCGAGCAGGATGGTGGCGGCCCGCATGACGTGGTCC
>DASYES010000465.1:0-2606 GCA_036498885.1 Pseudonocardia sp. | reverse complement strand
CGGGTAGCGGCCGGTCCAGCGCTGCTCGCGGTGCGCCTCGCCGTTGCGGTCAGCGGCTTCCACCCCTTCACGACCTTGCTACCGGACCAGCGGTGTCCCAGAGTCCTCGCGGTCGTGCGCCGCGGCGTCGCGCGGGCGTCGAGCCAGGCGGAACGAGCGCTCTTCGCCGAGCTCATCCGCACCCCCCGCGAGCAAGAGGGGGAATCGCGCGGTGACGCCGTGCGAGTCGTGCTGCCACTGCTGCGTCGCGCCGCTGACGCCGAGGGGGTCTGGATGCGCACGATTTCCGACCCCGTTGGCACGAGGCGCCTGCTGACCGGGCAGCCGACGGTGCCGGCTGTCTCCGGCGCAGCGGAGCAGCCTCTCCTCCTCGTGATCGGCAGCCACGGCGGACTACCCAGCGGGGACCTCCATGCGGGACAGGCGATGCAGCGTGCCCTGTTGACGGCTCGATCCTTCGGTCTGCGCGCCACGGTGTTGGCCGGTCCGACCGGGCTCGCCAGGCTCTGCCGGAGAATCCGAGTCCCGGACATCAGGCCAGGCCTCTTGCCCCAGGTCGTACTGCAGGTGGGGCCGGCGTCCGTCGGGTCCGCCTGCTCAGCGGTTGTGTCCCCGTGGATGGTCTCGCGAGCAGTCCGGCGAGCAGGGTGTGCTGTCGTGGCGCGAACGAGTGGGCAATAACGGCGCCCGCAGGGCCAAGAGTCCCCGGTCCACCAGGCCAACCGGCCGGATCATCGGCACTGAAGACCTCGCAACCAGGGCCGGGAGCCACTGCCTCAGTTCTCCATCGCCGGGACACCCTCGATGCAACGAATCGAGGAGGCAACACGATGGATGCGCAGCACCATGGCCGCACGGTGGTCGTCGGGGTCGACGGCTCGGAGAGCGCGCTGGATGCGGTGCGCTGGGGCGCTGCAGAGGCGGCCCGTCGGAACGTGCCGTTGCGGCTGGTCACGGCGATGGCGTGGAACCAGGACCATGTGGTCGGGCGGGTCGGGCTCGGGGGCGACTACCGCGAAATCATGCTCGGGGCGGCGAGGCGCCAGTTGGCCGAGGCGTCGGCGGTGGCGGAGGAGGGCGCCGCGGGGCGCCGGGTGGAGCAGCAGCTCGTCGTGGGGTTCCCGGTTCCGGTGTTGCGGGAGGAGTCGCGGCGGGCGCAGCTGCTCGTTCTCGGCGACCGCGGATATGGGGGACTGAGCGGGCTGCTGGTCGGTTCGGTCGCCGTCGCCATGGCCGCGCAGGCCGAATGCCCGGTGGTCCTGGTGCGCCGCGAGGACGACGAGCCGCTGGAGGATCGGCTGCGTCCGGTCGTGGTGGGTGTCGACGGATCCGAGATCAGTGAGGCCGCACTGGCCTTCGCCTTCCACGCGGCGAGCGCCCGTGGCGTGCCGCTGGTGGCCGTGCACGCGTGGCAGGACCTGCCGGTCGACCCGGCAATGGCGCAGATGCTCTTCGACACGGATGCCGTCGAGGCCGACGAGTGCGAGGTGCTGTCGGAGCGGCTGGCGGGCTGGGGTGAGAAATTCCCCGACGTCCGGGTGCAACGGGTGGTCACGCGCGACCGTCCAGCGCGAGCCCTCGTCGATGAGTCGCGGCGGGCGCAGCTGGTGGTAGTGGGGTCACGGGGCCGTGGTGCGGCGGCAGGCCTGCTGCTCGGCTCGGTTAGCCACGCCGCGCTGCACCGGGCGCACTGCTCGGTCGCGGTCGTCCGGCCCCTCGCCGAGGACAAGTCATGACCACCGTGATGGCGGGCGTACGTGCACTCGAGGAACTGACGGCGGCGGATTTCGAGACAGTCGGTGGCAAAGCCGCCAATCTGGGGGAGTTGATTCGGGCCGGTTTCCCGGTGCCCGGCGGCTTCGTGCTCGCAGCATCCGCCTATCTCGATGCGATGGAACAAGCGGGCCTGGCGGCGAGCTCGCGGAGCTGCACCGCCAGGCCCTCGCGGCCGCGGACGAGCCCGGCGAGCTGGAGGCATTGTGCGGGCGCGCGGCCGGAGCGGTGCGCACTGCCGGCCTTCCCGCAGGCTTGGCGGAGGCCGTGCGCGCGGCTTACGTGGCGCTCTCCGGCGAGGACGACGAGGGGGTCGTCGTCGCAGTCCGGTCATCCGCCGTGGGCGAGGACGGCGCCGACACCTCCTTCGCCGGCATGAATGCGACCTTCACCAATGTGCGCGGTGCCGAAGCGCTGTTCGAGCGGATCGTCGACTGCTGGGCGTCGCTCTTCGGCCCACGGGTCGTTGCCTATCGCGCGGCCCGCGGTTCGTCCGCCGAGCCGGCGATCGCAGTCGTCGCGCAGGTCATGGTCGACGCACAGCGCTCCGGTGTCGCCTTCACCGCGGACCCCGCTACCGGTCGTCGCGACCGTGTGGTCGTCGAGGCCGCGCTGGGGCAGGGCGAGGTCGTGGTCAGCGGGGCCGTCGAGCCCGACACCTATCAGCTGTCGGCCAGCGATGCACGCCTTGTCGCGGCACGGGTGAGAAACCAGACCCACGAGATCGTGCGCGGCACCGACGGCGCCGACCAGACCGTGAGGCTCGACCCCCTCCGGGCCGGCGCCCGTGTGCTCTCCGACGACGAGGCCGCCGATGTCGCCCGACTCGCCCA
>DASYES010000464.1:0-5784 GCA_036498885.1 Pseudonocardia sp. | reverse complement strand
GCGCCATCGTGGCCTTGCGGGACACGGAGGTCGTGGCCGTGGTGCCGGCGCCCCCGGAGCGCGGGGGCGGCCTCGACGGGGTCCGCGCGCTGGCCGAGAAATGCCGGGCGGCCGTGCTGGACCGCCATCCCGATGCGGCCGTCGTCGCGGGAGTCGGCGGCTGCTGCCGCACGGCCGGGGAGATCTCCCGGAGCTACTCCGAGGCACGCAGCGCGGTCGACGCGGCGCGTCGGATGGGCCGGGCACCCGCCGTGCTCGCCTTCGACGACCTGGGGGTACACCGGCTGCTGCTGCAGGTGCCCGACCTCGGCGAGCTGCGCGCCTTCGCCACGGACGTGCTCGGCGAGCTCGTCCGCGACCGGGAGCACCGCGCCGACCTGGTGGGCACGCTCTGCGAGTGGTTCCGCTGCAACGGCAGCCCGCAGCGCACCGCCCGCGAGCTGCACGTGCACCCCAACACGGTGACCTACCGGATCCGGCGGGTCGAGGAGATCGCGGGCCTGCGGCTGGACCATTACCGTGACCGGCTGATGGCTCAGCTGGCGTGCGAGATCATGCAGGTGCTGGGGGACGTGCCATGACAGGGTCGAACGGGTCGCCCGAGGGGTTCCGGGAGCGGGTCGCACAGGGGGTGCTCGTCGCCGACGGTGCGATGGGCACGGTGCTGCACGCTGCGGGCAACCCGCTGGAGCGAGCGCTACCGGAGCTGAACCTGTCCGACCCGGACCAGGTGCAGCGGATCCACGACAGCTACATCGCCACCGGGGTGGAGCTGATCCAGACCAACACGTTCGGGGCGAGTCGGCTGCGGCTGGAGGTGCACGGCCTCGGCGATCGCACGGCGGAGATCAACATGGCCGGCGTGCGGGTCGCCATGGCGGCGGCAGCGGGAGCGGGCCGGCCCGTGTTCGTGGCCGGATCGGTGGCCCCGGCCGTCACACTGCAGCAGCGGCGCCGGGTGGCGCCCGCCGACCGCGAGGCGGCGGTGCGCGAGCAGGTGGCAGCGCTCGTCGCCGCCGGGGTCGACGTGCTCGTGCTCGAGACCTTCGGCTACCTCGACGAGCTGGTGGAGGCCGCAGGCGTCGCCGTGGCGACCGGCGTTCCGGTGCTGGCCCAGGCCACGTTCGCCGCCGACGGGCGCACCCTCGGCGGGGACACCCCCCACGACGTGTGCGCCGCGCTGGCCGACCTGCCCGTTGCGGCGCTCGGCACCAACTGCACCCTCGGGCCGCAGGGCGTGCTCGCGGTGGTGCAGGAGCTGCGCTCCCATACCGACCTTCCGATGTCGGCGCTGCCGAACGCCGGGCTCCCGCGCCGCACCAGCGGTCCCCGCTTCTCCTACGACGTCGATGCGCACTACTTCGCCCGCTACGCGCAGCTGCTCGTGGCGGCGGGCGTCTCGGTGGTGGGCGGGTGCTGCGGCACCACCCCGGCGCACCTCGATGCGGTCGTCCGGGCGATCGCGCGCACGGTCCCGGGCGTGGCCTCACGCCGTGCGGCCGCCGTGGCCGAGCCCACCGTCGCCGGGTCCGCAGCAGCGCCGCCCGGACCGCGGTTCGAGGTGCTGGCCGAGATCCAGGCACCGCAGGCCGGGCACGTCGCCGAGGCGCTCACGCAGGCCGAGGCCGTACGGGCCCTGGGCGTGAACCGGGTGTGGGTGCCCGCGGGCGACGGCCCACGGGCCCAGCTGAACCCGGTGAACCTGGCCGTTCACCTGCAGAACCAACTCGACGTCGAGGCGCTCGCGAGCGTCACCACCTGGGACCGCACGATCATGGCGCTGCAAGCCGACCTGCTCGGGGCGCACGCGCTCGGAGTGCACCGCGTGGTGTGCGAGACGGGCAGCCCCCCGCTGCTCGGCGACTATCCGCACGTCGACGGGGTGTGGGACGTCGACTCGATCGGCCTGGTCGAGCTGCTGGCAGGCCTCAACGACGGCCGTGACTGCAACGGGCTGCGGCTGGCAGGCAAGACCGCGTTCGAGATCGGGGTGCGGGTGACGCCGGGCTCGCACGACCTGCAGGCCGAAGCAACCCGTGCCGTGCGCAAGGTGGAGGCCGGGGCGCAGTTCCTCATCACACGGCCCGTGTACGACTTCGACTCGTTGCTGCGGTTGCGTGACGTGCTGGGCGAACCGGCCCCGCTGCTCGTGTCGGTGCGGCCGCTGCGCAGCTTCGCCGAGGCGGAGTACCTCGCACACGAGGTTCCCGACACGGCGGTGCCGGCAGCCACCCTCGTCGCACTCGACCGCGCCGACAGCGGCCG
Source organism: Pseudonocardia sp. (assembly GCA_036498885.1). Lineage (GTDB taxonomy): Bacteria > Actinomycetota > Actinomycetes > Mycobacteriales > Pseudonocardiaceae > Pseudonocardia. Next base: position 3,519 of record DASYES010000464.1, on the reverse strand, counting down.
GGACACGGCAGCGGGTGGCGGAGCGGCCCGGGCCGGAGTGGAGCTCGCGGCCGAGCTCGTGCGAGCGGCGCGGACGTTCGCGGCGGGGGTGGTGCTGGCCCTGCCCTCCGACGCTCACGCCGCCGCGGAACTGCTGGCCGCAACCCGGGGCGACTGAGCAGGTGCCCGCATGGAGCGAGGGTTGCCACGGTGAACCGACGGTTCCCCGGCCGCGGGTGTGGGTAGCACGACAGGGTGGAGACCGCCGAGATCGGCCTGGACGCGCTGCGTCGCGAGGCCACGCACTGCACGGCCTGCGAGCTCTACGAGTCCGCCACGCAGACGGTGTTCGGCGAAGGCCCGGCCGCGGCCTGGCTGATGCTGGTGGGGGAACAGCCGGGCGACAAGGAGGACGTCGCGGGCACGCCGTTCGTCGGGCCGGCCGGGCGGGTACTCGACACAGCTCTGGAGCGCGCCGGAATCGACCGGGACGAGGTGTACCTCACCAACGCGGTGAAGCACTTCCGGTTCGAGCGGCGGGGCAACCGCCGACTGCACAAGACGCCCGGCGTGACGCACATCCGGGCCTGCCGCCCGTGGCTGGACGGCGAGCTGCGCGCGGTGCGGCCCGACGCGCTGGCAACTCTCGGCGCGGTCGCGGGCAAGGCGCTGCTGGGTCCCGGGTTCCGCATCACCGACGCGCGCGGGAAGGTGCTCGACTGGGAGGGCCACCAACTGGTGCCCACGGTGCACCCGTCGGCGATCCTTCGGGCGCCGCCGGAGACCAGGGACGAGGCGTTGGCCGCCCTCGTGGCCGACCTGCAGGTGGCGGCGGGCCTGCGCCCGTGAGGTGGTCCTACGGTCGAGGGAGCCGCCAGCTGTGCACGTGCTCCCAGGTCAGCGTGAGCCAGTAGCGGCCGGTCCAGTCGTCGCTGCGGGTGCGATAGAGGGACACGACCTCGGCAGGGAACGCCGGGGATCCCTCGATCCCGAGCCCGCGGATGAACTCCTCGACCTCCTCACTCAGGTCGGGCCGCACTCGCAGGTCGTGCGAGGCGAGGGAGAGGTGCGCACGAAACGCCTGCCGGTCGAACAGGTTCGACTCGGGGTAGTCGGCGGGCCTGCGCAGTGGCGCCACCGCGGCGTCGACGGCCGCGGCGAGGTCCACGAGCGGCGTGTTCGGGGTGCCGTCGGCCAGGTGGTGCACGTCGTACACGATGGCGACGCCGTGGCGTCGGATGCCGCTGTTGACGACGGGGAACGCGGTGAGCGGGGCCAGTGCCTTGGTCACGGCGTCCACGATGACGTCCTCGTCGCGGCCGACGTGCTGACTGCCGATGAGCGTGGCGTGCGGCGGGAACGCCCCCGCGGAGATGAACCTGAACTGGGCGCGCAGCTGGGTCGTGACGGTGGTGATGGCGAGGCTGGTGCGCGGGTCCGGGCGCAGGAAGACGCCGTAGCGGTAGGGATCGCCAGGCTGCCGGGCCGAGAAGCGGGTCACCACGGGAAAGCTCCACTGCCCACGTGGCGGCGGCGTCGCCGGTGGCCGAACGGGTGATGAAGGACGTGCGGCCACCCGGCGCGCTCCGCCCGACAAGCGCGGCTCAGACCGGCCGGACGTCCACGCCGGCCGCGGCGAGGTCGGCCAGGCACCGAGCCGGGCCCAGCCACTGGTGCGCCGACCAGGAGCGCTCGCGTGCAGCGGCCACGTTGACCGGCCGGTCGTCGAAGAAGATCAGCTGCTCCCCGGCCAACCCGAGCGCGTCCTCGACCGCCGCGTACGCCCCGCAGCGCGGCTTCGCGACGCCCACCTCGCAGGAGAAGATCTTCACAGGGAAGAGCTCTCCCCATTCGGCCCCGTGCACCTCGTCGGCGAGTGAGCGCGGGGCGTTGGACAGCAGCGCCATCCCCACCCCGGCCCCGGCGACCCGGGCGAGGAGTTCCGCCACGCCGGGTGCGAGACCGGCCCACCGCCGCGCGTCCCGCCGGTTGAGCCACTGCACCTCGGCGGGCGTGAGCCGAAGACCGGCGTCGGAACCGACCTTGGTCCAGTACTCCTCGGCGTCGGCACCGAGGTCGTAGGCCTCGCGGTGGCGCCAGTAGGCCGCGAGGAAGCTGGGGACGTCGATCCCCGCCTCCACCGCGAGTGCCTCGACACCGCCCTCGGGATCACCCAGCACACCGCCGATGTCGAACACCACCGCCATGGGCGGCCGGGAATGGTCCACGGGGTCAGCCTAAAGCGGTGCCCGTGGGGTCAGGTGGCCTCCGCGGGGGTCTCGTCGGCGCTGTCGCTCTGGATGTCGAACTCACCGTCGTGGACGTCCACCCTGACGTGGCTTCCCGGCCCGAGCTTGCCCGCCAGCAGGAGGCCGGAGAGCCGGTTGTCGATCTCACGCTGGATCGTGCGGCGCAGCGGACGTGCCCCGAACTCGGGCTGGTATCCCAGCTCCGCCAGCCGCCGCACCGCGGCAGGCGTGAACTCGATGCTGATGTTCTGGGCCTGCAGCCGCCGGCGAGTGTCCTCCAGCAGCAGGTCGGTGATCGTGGCGAGTTGCTCGGCGTCGAGCCGGCGGAACACGATGATCTCGTCGATGCGGTTGAGGAACTCCGGCCGGAAGATCTCGCGCAGCCGCGGCATGATCCGGTCGCGCAGCGCGGCGTCGTCGCGGGCCCCCGCGCCGGCAGCGCTGCCGAAGCCCAGGGTCGCGCCCTGGCCGGAGATCAGCTCCGAGCCCACGTTGCTGGTCATGATGATCACGGTGTTGCGGAAGTCGACGGTGCGGCCCTGCCCGTCGGTCAGCCGCCCGTCCTCGAGCACCTGCAGCAGCACGTTGAACACGTCCGGGTGCGCCTTCTCGATCTCGTCGAGCAGCAGCACGGAGTACGGCCGGCGCCGGACGGCCTCGGTGAGCTGGCCGGACTCCCCGTAGCCGACGTAGCCGGGTGGCGCCCCGACCATCCGGGCCACGGTGTGCCGTTCGCCGTACTCGCTCATGTCCAGGCGCACCATGCGGTCCTCCTCGCCGAACAGCGCGACGGCGAGCGCGCGTGCCAGCTCGGTCTTGCCGACGCCGGTGGGGCCGAGGAACAGGAAGCTCCCCACCGGTCTGCCCTCGTCGCCGAGCCCGGCGCGGTTGCGCCGGATCGCCTCCGCGACGGCCGTGACGGCCTCGTCCTGGCCCACCACCCGGCTGTGCAGCTCCTGCTCCAGGCGCAGGAGCCGGTCCCGCTCGGTCTCGGTCAGCTCGGACACCGGCACGCCGGTCTGGCGCGACACGACATCGGCGATGTCGCCGACCCCGACCTCCGGAACGCTGTCGTCCGGGTCGTCCCCCGCGCCGAGCCGGGTCCGCAGCTCCGCGATCTGGTCACGCAGCTCGGTGGCCCGCTCGTACTGCTCATGGGCCACGGCCTGGTCCTTGTCCCGCTCGAGCTGCTCGAGCCGGCGTTCCATCCCGCGCCGGTCGCTCGATGGTGTGCGGGTGCGCAGCCGCACCCGTGCCCCGGCCTGGTCCATGAGGTCGATCGCCTTGTCGG
>DASYES010000463.1:0-3473 GCA_036498885.1 Pseudonocardia sp. | reverse complement strand
CCGGATCACGCTCGTGCTCGCGCCAGACGCTGACGTCCGGAACTGCGGCCGGAGGGTCGAAGCCGAAGCCTTCGAGGAGCACGGTGTCGGCCACGAAGCGGGCGAGGTGGCCGAGGTTGGCGGGCCCGCCCTGGACCAGGTACGTGAACGCCTCGGTGAGCAACGACGCCGGGACGGTGGACAGCGCGGTGAGCTCCGCGTCGGGTACTGCCTCGCCGGCGAACGCGAGGAACGGGATCTCGCGGCGGATGCACTCGGCGCGCAGAGCGTCGAATCCGTCCTCCCACGCCCGCCGCCCGCCGAGGAGGCGGACCATCACGCAGGTGGTGCCGTCGAGGTCCGGGGTCGCGGTGTACGGCGAACCCGAACGAACCTCGGCAAAGCCGGCGGGTAGGTCGCCGATGGCGGTGCGCATCGCCAGCACTTCGGACGCGGCGGTGGTCAGGAACCAGATCACGACGCGACACCGACCAGTTGGGCACGACGGATGGACGTCAGCTCAGCTGCGGAGTGCAAGCTGCAGTCGTCGCACTTCGAACCGCCCGAGCACTGGTACCAGAGGCAGCAGTTGGACCGGGTCCAGTACCAGCCGCTGACGTCGCCTTCGGCCTGCGTCTCGTAGCGACCGAGCCCCGCCAGCCACGGAGCGGCCGCGTCGAACAGGTCCGAGGCGCGGCGCTGCACCGCGTCGCGATCCGCTCCGGCGGCCCCGTCGATCGCGCGGAACAGGGTCGCCGTGGATGCCGCGACGTTGCCCCACAGCAGCCTGCTCCCGACCTTGATCGCCCCGGTGGTGGCCGCGATCAAGGGCGTGAGATGTTCCACGAACAGCTCACGAGCAAGGCTCGCGACCGGTCGGACGCTCACCGCGTGGTCCGTCACGGCGATCCCGGCGGGGCGGTTGCGCGCGATCCGGATGTGCACCGAGCGGGGGTCACACGACGGCGACGGCAGCCCGAGCGCGTATGGCGCGAGCACCAGCGACGCAAGGCGAAACGCGTAGCCCTGGATGAACAACGACGCCGCCACGGTGTCGTCCTGCGTGCCCCGACCCGGCGCCGTCGCGTGCATGACCCCCACCAGCCGTTCCGGCGCGCTGATGAGGTCCGCGCAGCACATCCACCCGTCGGCCGCCGGCGCATCGGCCGCGATCCGCAAGTAGTCGACCGCAGCGAGGACCTGGGCGCGGACATCGTCCAGCGTGCACGGCTGCGGAACGTCGCCGGGCAACGAAGGCTCCATGTTGGTGACATCTCCCGGTCGAGGTACTCGGATGCGCACAGGTTCCTGACTTCCGGCCCGAAGCCGGTCACAGTTGCGGGTACAGCCTCGGATCCACACCGAGTTCCCTGAGACGCGGCCTCACCTTAGCGCCTGCCGGGCTCGGGGTCACCGGTACGCTTCGGGCCGATGAGCGTCCAGTCGAGCAGCCCGGCCGCACGGCGTCTGCTCGTGCTCGCCGGCACCACCGAGGCCACGGACCTCACCCGCGCCGCGCTCGCCGCCGGTCACCACGTGACCGCATCGTTCGCAGGGCGCACGTCGCAGCCATCGTCGCCGGCGACGGACATCCGCATCGGCGGCTTCGGCGGTGCAGACGGCCTCACCGCGTACCTGCGCGACAACCCGTTCGATGCGGTGGTCCTCGCCACCCATCCGTTCGCGGCGCGGATGCCATACAACGCCGCCGCCGCAGCCGAGGCGACGGGCACACCGCTGGTGCGCATCCTCCGTCCGCAGTGGGTTCCCGAACCCGGTGATCGGTGGACGATGGTGCCGGACCTCGCTGCTGCGGCGTGGGCGCTCCACGAGTCCCACGCCCGCCGCGTGCTCCTCACCACCGGGCGCCAGGAGCTGGCGCCGTTCGCCCGCCTCGACCGGGTCCACTTCGTGGTCCGCTCGATCGAAGAGCCCGACGTCGGCGCGTTCGCCGACGCGGATGTGATCCTCGACCGCGGTCCGTTCGACGCCGAGGCCGAAGCGGAGCTGCTGCGCTCGCGTCGGATCGACACGATCGTCACCAAGAACAGTGGCGGGACGGCGACGGCGGCGAAGTTGGAAGCCGCCTACAACGAGAACGTCCGCGTGATCATGGTCGAGCGCCCCGACTCCCCTGCCGTCACCACGGTGGCGACCGCGACTGCGGCGATGAAGTGGCTCGCCACGTTGCCGTGACGCTCGAACCCGCTCCGCTGGCGATCAGACGGCGCGCCGAGGTGAAGCGGCTGCAGTTGTCGGAGCGATCGTGGGTCGACGTGATCAGCGGCTTCGTCACCGAACCCGACGAGGAGCTGGCGGAGATCCTCGACTCGACACCGTGGCAGCAGGGCGAGGTGCTCCGCTACGACGCGTACGTGCCGGAGCAACGACTTGGCGCCGGCTTGCGCGCCGACGGTCGTCCGCTGCTGCGCCAGACCGAGATGCACCTGCGGGCCACGTACCGGGAGACGTTCACCGGTGTCGCCGCGATCCGCTATCGCAACGGCACCGACTTCCAGGGCCTGCACAGCGACCGGGAGATGCGTTGGCTGGACGACACGCTGATCGCCATCGTCGTGCTCGGTCAGGGGCGGCCGTTCGTCATCCGCGAGCGTCGACCGATGGCGGAGGTCGTCGATCGAGCTCCCGCCGGCGCCGACCCGAGCGATCTCGTGCTCACGCCGGGGCGCGGCGACATGATCGTGATGGGTGGGGCGATGCAGCGCGAGTACCTCCACGGTGTTCCCAAGGCCGACACGCCCAACGAACGGATCTCTCTGACCTGGCGGTGGACCAGCCGCCGTGGCCGCCCCGACACCGACCCCTCCTACTTCGACGGCCGCCAGTACAGCGATCGCCCCCGCCAGCCCGGTACCCGCACCCGCCGCGCATAGTGCCAGCGGCGGGAACCGAACAGCCCTGACGTGACGTCGAACCTTCCAACGCCGAGCCGCTCGTGACGAGGGCCCGGCGAGAGGGAGAGGGAGGGGCGATGAGCACAACGAGTCGACATCAGCGGGATCGGGCCGGGGAACAGGTCCGCCGACGTCATCCACGATCGCTGGTCGCCATCACGCTGGCCATGGTGATGATCGCCGCCGCATGTAGCGATTCGACAGGCTCCGGCTCCCCGACGACCGGCTCGACGCCGACCACGGGCGGGCACGGGACCACCGGGACCGAGGGTGGAACCGGCACGACTGGCACGGGCACCGAGGGCACGACCGGCACCGGCAAGACGGGCACCGGCACCGATGTCGTGTTCACCGCCCCCGGCGTGCGCCTCAGTGCCGGCCACGCCAGCAACAGCACCGCCACGCCCACTCCGGTCGTGCAGGGCGCGCCACTCGACGACGCCACCGTCAACCAGATCGAGGCGCGATTGCCGGCGTGGACCCCGGACACCACGCTCGCCACCCCGTTCAACTGGCCGGTGCAGAGCAAGCCGGCTCCGGTTGCAGGCACCACGAGCAACATCCCCTTCCCGGCTCGGG
>DASYES010000462.1:0-3467 GCA_036498885.1 Pseudonocardia sp. | reverse complement strand
CGGCACGATCTCCGTCACGCTCCCGCCCTATGGTTGCCGATGGCTGCGCAGTGTCCGGCGCCGGTAGTGGCGCGCGTAGTGGCAAGGTCTGCGGCGTGAACGCCACCAGCCGCAGTGTCGCGGTCGTCACCGGGGCAGCCCGGGGGTTCGGCCGCGAGATCGCCCGCCGCCTTCTCACCCGCGGGCACCACGTCGTCATCACCGACCTCGACGACCACACCGTCAGCGTCACCGCGAAGGAGCTGGCGGACGCCGCTGATGGTCTGGTCGTCGGGATCGCCGCCGACGCCCGCGTGGCGGCCGACCACCGTCGCGTGGCGGCGGCCGCTGCCGAGCTGGGGCCGGTGACGGCGTGGGTGAACAATGCGGGTGTGCTGCGTTCGGGACCGGTGTGGGAGCAGCCGGAGACGGACCAGGCGCTGATGGTGGCCGTCAACATCATGGGCGTGCTCCACGGTTCCCGGGCCGCGGTCGAGGTGATGCGGAAACGCGGCGGGCACCTGCTCAACATCGCCTCGATGTCGGCGCACGGCCCGGTGCCAGGGCTCGCGGTGTATGCGGCCACCAAGTCGGCGGTGCTGAACTTCAGCACCAGCCTGCAGGGAGACCTCGACCTCGCCCGTGTGCCGATCCGCGTTCACGCGCTGTGCCCCGACGCCGCCGACACGGGGCTCGTACGTGACGAGCAGGCGAGCCCGGACGTTGCGCTCCTGTTCTCGCAGCGCACCCTGCTCGCGCCCGGTGCGGTCGCCGACGCGGCCGTCGCGCTGCTCGACGGACGTCGCGTGGTGCGCTCCCTGCCCACCCACCGGGCGGGGCTCGCCCGGCTCGGCGCACTGGTTCCGCGGGTGGCACTGCCCGTGCTGGCGCTGCTGCGGGCCCAGGGCGACCGGCGACGGACGGGCCGCGCGTGAGGGAGTCGGTGCACGGCTCGGGCGGACGCGGCCGGGGCCGGCGGCACGACCACGACGCCGGCGGCGACCCGGAGCTGCTGGCAGCCAAGGCCGCGTTGCGTGACGAGGTGTGGACCGCGCTCACCGAGGCGCGGGTGGCGCGCTTCCCGGGGGCGCGCAACCGCATCTCGAACTTCGTCGGCGCCGAGGCGGCCGCGCAGCGCCTGCGGGACACCGACGTCTGGCGCATGGCAGAGACGGTCAAGTCGAACCCGGACTCCGCCCAGCTCCCCGTCCGGCAGCGGGCTCTCGAGGACGGCAAGACCGTCTACATGGCCGTGCCGCGACTTGCCGAGCCGGAACCGTTCTTCCTGCTCGACCCCGACCACCTCGCGGATCCGCCTCGCAAGGCCGCCTCGATCGCGGGCGCCACGCGCTCGGCCCGCCGGGTCGCGGTGGCGGACCTCTCGGCCGTGGACCTGGTGGTGAGTGGCTGCGTCGCCGTCGGGGAGGACGGCGCCCGGCTGGGCAAGGGCGGGGGGTTCGCCGACCTCGAGTTCGCGCTCGCCACTGCGGCGGGCCTGATCGGCCCCGAGACGCTCGTCGTCACCACGGTGCACGAGTTGCAGGTGCGTCCCGCGGGCGAGATTCCGACGGCCCCGCACGACGCGCCCGTCGACCTGGTGATCACCCCGGACCGTGTCCTGGACTGCCGCACCCGGCGCGGTCCCCGTCCTACCGACGGCATCCGCTGGTCGGAGCTGACGCCGGACAAGATCGCCGCGATCCCGCTCCTGCGCGCGCTCTCCCCCGGTTGACCGCACACACGTGATGGCCACCGCACACACGTCCTGCCGTGTGTGCGGTGGCCATCCGATCCGTGCGGCCGTCAGATTGGCACGCGGTCAGGTGGGCAGGAGGCCGCCCAGGCCCAGGAGGCCGTCGAGGCTCGGCACGCTGTCGAGTCTCGGAAGGAGGAATCCCGGGACGGAGCCGTCCGGACCGGGTAGGCGGGCAGCCGGGGGCCAACCGGGGGGAAGATCGCCGGTCGGCAGGTCACCTGTGGACCGGCCGGTGGCCGACTCGCCACCGGTCGACTCGGCGCCAGTGGAGTCGCCATCGGCGGACCGACGGCTCGTGGACTCCTCATCCGTGGACTCGTCACCGGTCGACTCGTCGGCCATGGACTCGCGGTCGGCCGACTCGGTGCGTGTGGACCGCCGGTCGCCGGACCCGTCACCGGAAGGCGCACGGTCGGCCGACTCTTGGGTACCGGCCTGGCGCCCGCCGGGATGACCGTCGGTGCGGGTCGAGCTGCTCTGCCTGCTGGCGCCCGCGCGGGCGTCACAGTCCGGCAAGGTGACCACGTTGTTGCCGGCGACGAAGACGACCGGGCCGTCGCGGACGAGCAGCCGGCCCGCCACCGCGGCTCCTTCATTCAGGCCTGCCGACCGGCTCGCCAGAACGGTGCCGGCGAAACGGGATCCGTTGAACAATGCGAAGTCCTGACCCACCTGCCAGAACACGTTGCACGCGTCCGCTCCGTTGGTCAGCACGACCGCGCTGTTCAGCTGAGCGATCAGCGAAGAATCCTCCGGCGTCTGGAAGACGAAGACCGCATCGTGATCACCCTGCGCGTCGAGGGTGAGCGTGCCGTCCAGATCCAGATCATCGATGCTGCGGTACACGCCCGGCGCGAGGGTCATGCCGCCCAGCTGGGGACCGACGGTCTCGTCCGCGGCACGCCGGGAGAGATCGTCGTAGGCCGCCTCGAGGTCGGCGTCGGCCCGCTCCGCGGCGGCGTCGGCCACGTGGACCTCGCCGTCGACGACCCCCGGCGGGAAGCCCTCGAGCGCCTCCGGACCGGCTTGGTCGACGCCCACGTCTCCGGCGATGACCGTGGGGAGCCTGCCATTGGCCACGCTGTTCTCCGCGAACGCGGCGAACGACCCCGCCTTGCCCAGATCAACGGGCGCAGGGGAGGACTGGGCCGATGCCGGCTCGGCGGTGCTGACGATGATCACTACGGCCGAGGTGGTTCCCACGGCCAGTGCGCCCGCCAGCCAGGCGCGGAGCCTGCCCCTGCGAGCCGAATGATTTCCCGCTGCCACGAAGATTCTCCCTACCGGTGAAACGTCCCCGGGACCGGCATCTGAATGGACTCGGACCGCGCCGGGATCTGACCTGGCTTCTCAGCGGGATCAACGAATGCCGCTTCCCTCGGGAAAGGGCGCATGCCGGTCTTTCACACGAGCGGGTCGGGAAATACGCCATCGAGAGTGTGGCGGGAGGTTTCATCGGCACAGCGCGTAGCGATCACCTTGCAAGGGAGCGACTCGCGGGCAGTCGAACGCATCGGGCGCCACGCACCGCACACGAACGGGCAGGCGGGCGGATCAACCCGGGTAGGGCCACGGGTTGGGCGCGCACCCATCGAGCCCGAGCGACTGCTGCTGCATCACCGGCGCGGGCGCCCCGGTTCCGGAGCACTCCACATGGCCGAGCCCGAGAAGGTGGCCGACCTCGTGGTTCACCACGTAACGCCGGTAACCGGTGAGGTCCCCGCGATAGTCG
>DASYES010000461.1:0-5978 GCA_036498885.1 Pseudonocardia sp. | reverse complement strand
AACGAGGGGTGACCCTCCGCGGCCGTCATACGTCTCCCCTGCTCGCTCCACCGCTGGTCACAACGACCAGCGGATCCTCCCATGCCGACTCCACGCTCTCGGGAATCAGGACTTAGAGTGTGTGTTCGACTACACACAGATAACCTTCACAGCCGTGTGGTATGTGACATAGTACAGGAAGCAGCCGGCATCCCGGGACGGAGAAGGTGGACGGGACGGCGCGCGCACACCGCTGACCCCATGATCGTTCCGAGATGCGGGTTCCGCCCCCGCAAGGGCGCTTAGGCAAATCTCGTGGCGATCATCGCCCCTTACCGGCACGCAGGTGGTCGCACCAGCCAGATCGCGGCCGCTGTCAGCATCGCCTCGACAGCACGACGCAGGGTCGGCTCGAGGCCGGTCGGGACGAACTCGGGCGAGTGACTCCCGGGAGCGCTCCCGGCAGCCACCGCAACCTGTGGCCGCTGCGGGCCGTCGGGGAAGAGCGCAGCGTCGAACCCGCCGAAGTTCCAGAACACCGACGGCACCCCCGCGGCCTCGGCGAAACACCCGAAGTCCTCGCTGCCCGTCCTGGGGGTCGTCTCGTGCACGTGGTCCGCGCCGAACTCCTCGCTGAACGCCTCCATCACCTTCCGCGTCGCCTCGACGTCGTTGGTGAGCAGGGGGAAGTCGTTGATCGGAGCGATCTCGGGGTCACGGGGTGCTCCGGCAGCAGCGGCCTCCGCCTGCACGATGCGCGTGATCGCGCCCAGCACGTGCGCCCTGACCTCCGGATCGAAGGTGCGTACGTTGACCTTGAGCTCCGCCTCCGCGGGGATGACGTTCTCCTTGCGGCCTGCGTGGATGGCGGCGACCGTCACCACTGCGACGTCGCTCGGCGCGACCTCCCGCGCGACGATCGTCTGCAGCCGCAGCACGATGGACGCCGCGATGACAACGGGGTCGATCGTGGCCTGCGGGGCCGATCCGTGCCCGCCGCGCCCGTGCACGGTGATCCGCAGGCTGTCGGCCGCGGCCATGAATACCCCGGGGCAGGCGTAGAGGTGGGTGCTGGGCGCGGAGGTGATGTGCTGCCCCAGCGCCACGTCGAAACGCGGGAACCGCTCCAGGAACCCGTCGTCGAGCATGGCGCGGGCACCGCCCCCGACCTCCTCGGCCGGCTGGAGGACGGCGAGCACCGTGCCGGACCAGTCCCCGCGGCGCGCGGCGAGCTGCTCGATCGCGCCGACCAGGGCGGTCATGTGGGTGTCGTGCCCGCAGGCGTGCATGACCGGGGCGGCGAGCCCATCGGGGTCGGTGCCGGTGGCGCGGCTGCGGTAGGGCACCTTCTCGATCTCCTCGACCGGCAGTGCATCCATGTCGGCCCGCAGCAGCACGGTCGGCCCCTGCCCGTTGCGCAGCACCCCGACCACGCCGGTCCCGCCCACCCCGGTCGTCACCTCGAAACCGGCGGCAGCGAGCCGGCCCGCCATCACCGCCGCGGTGCGCTTCTCCTGGAACGACAACTCGGGGTGCTCGTGCAGATCGCGATAGAGCGCCTCCAGGTCCGGTAGTCGATCTTCCAGGCCTGCGGTCAGATCGTCAGCTCTGCTCATCGTGTTGACGACTTCGTCCTTTCTCATTCACTGTGCGCACGACCGGCCCGGCGGCGGCGCCCGTGGGCGCGCCGTTCTCCCAGACGGGCTGCCCCCGCACGATCGTGTGGATCACGCCCTCCGCCAGCTGCCACGGCTCGGCGAACGTCGACGGGTCGCGGACCCGGTCCGGGTCGAAGCAGGCGACGTCGGCGACGGCTCCGGTACGCAGGACACCGCGATCGGCCCAGCCCAGCCGCGACGCGGGGAGCGAGGTCATCTTCGCGACCGCCGTCGGCAGGTCCAGCAGCCCTTCGTCGCGGGTGTAGCGGCCCAGCACCCGGACGAACGTTCCGAAGCTGCGAGGGTGCGGCATTCCGTCGCCAGGGCAGCCCAGTACCCACCCGTCACTCGCGACGGCCACAGCAGGGTCGGCGAGCGCCGTACGGACGTCGTCCTCCGCCATCCCGTGCATGATGATCGACACGGTGCCCCGCTGCCCGCGCAACACCTCCAGCATCGCGCGGGCGGGCGTCTCCCCGACCGCCGCGGCGATCGTGGCGAGGTCCTGGCCCACGAACCGGCGGAACGGCCCCTCCGGGGTGTCGGCGACGACGATGCGCGAGGGCAGGAACGACCAGATGTCGTCGCCCTCCAGCTCCGCGACGATCCGGTCGCACACCGCCGGGTCGGACAGCCTGCGCAGCAGCCCCGGCACGCCGCCCTCCATGGTCCATCCCGGCAGCCGCGTGGTGAGCGTCGTGCTCCCCGCCGCATAGGGGTACTGGTCCGCGTGGACGTCGACACCATCGCCGCGGGCTGCGGCGATCTGCTCCATCGCGGCCCCGACCCGGCCCCAGTTGGCCGGTCCCACCGCCTTCAGATGGGAGATCTCGACCCGCACGCCCGCGCTCCTGCCGACCTGGATCGCCTCGTCGATCGCACTGTCGAGGTAATCGCCCTCATCGCGGATGTGCGTGGAGTAGACGCGCCCGAACCGACCGGCCTCGGCCGCGACGGCCGCCAGTTCCTCCGGCGCCGCATACGACGCGGGGGCGTAGATGAGACCGCTGGACAGACCGGCGACACCGTCGGCGAAAGCCGCGCGCGCGAGCTCACGCATCCGCGCGAGCTCCGTGGCGTCCGGCCGCCGGTCGTCGAGGCCGAGCACGGCGATCCGCAGCGCCGAGTGGCCCACCTGCGGGGCGATGTTGACACCGAGCGGAAGCCGGTCGACGGCCGCGGCATACTCCCCGGCGGTCGACCACTCCCACGTCAGGCCGTCGTCGAGGAAGTCACCATGGGATCGCAGCTCATCGGCGTGCTCGGGCAGGACGGGGAAGGGGGAGAATCCGCAGTTGCCGGTGACCAGCGTGGTGACGCCCTGCGCGGACTGGGTGACCGCCGCGGGCGCTGCGAAGACGGTGTAGTCGGCGTGCGAGTGCAGGTCGATGAAACCGGGGCACACCACGGCTCCGGTCACGTCGGCATAGCGGCGCGCCTCGCTCCGGCCGATCCGGCCGATCTCGACGATCCGGCCGTCGCGGATGCCGATGTCGGCCGACCGGGCGCGCGCTCCCGTGCCGTCCACGACCGTGCCGCCCTTGAGTACGAGGTCATACACCGCGGATCTCCTCCCCGAGCCGGGACCTGGCATACATGCCGGCGGCGAGCACCAGGTCCTGCCACGCCATCCCGACGCTCTTGAACAGCCGAGGCCGGGACGGCGGAACGGGCACCACGCCGCGGACGACGTCCGCCAGGCCGACGAGCGACTCGGGGTCGAGCAGACCTGCCTGCACCGGCCCGATCACGTCGCCCGCCTCCCGCAGCGCCGTCGTCCGGTCCTCCACCACAACGGTGGAGGCGCACACGGTGGTCGCGTCGACCTCGGCGGCGTCCGGCTCGTGCGAGCCCACGGCCACCACGGTGGAGCCCGGGCACAGCAGTGCGCCGTCGAACAGCGGCGTGCGCGCGGTGGTGGCGCAGACGACCAGGTCGGCGCCCGCCACGTCCGCGGCCGTGCCCACGCGGGCCGTGAGTCCCTCCCCTGCCGCAGTGTCGGCGAACGCGCGGGCCCGGCCCCCGTCGCGGCCCACGACGACGACCTCGTCGACCGGCCGGACCGCGCGCAGCGCGGCGAGGTGGCTGCGCGCCTGCGGCCCCGAGCCGAACACGAGGAGCCGCCGCGCGTCCGGCTCGGCGAGCAGGTCGACGGCGACGGCCGACACCGCCGCGGTACGGATCGCGGTGAGCGCCACCGCGTCGACCAGCGCCAGCGGCGTGAGCGTCTCGCCGTCGAGCAGCAGGTAGGTGCCCTGGATGCGGGGCAGGCCGCGCTCGGGGTTGTCCGGGGCGACGGTGGCCAGCTTGACGCCCGCGTACTCACCCCAGTACGCGGGCATCAGCAGCACCTGGCCGTGCGGTACCGGCACCACGGAGCGGGCAGGACCCGCCGCCGGGTCGAGCCCGCCGCGCAGCGCGTCGCGGATCGCGGCGATCGCCACGGGCATCGGGAGCGCCCGCTCGACCGCCGATGCGTCCAGCACCGCGGACACGGTCACAGCTCGAAACCCTCCGGGAACGGGTCGCCGGGGTCGAGGAAGTACTGCGCGGTACCGGTGATCCACGCCCGGCCGGTGATCGTCGGCACGACCGCGGGCAGGTCCCCGACCGTCGTCTCCTCCACGAGCCGCCCGATGAAGTGGGTGCCGATGAACGACTCGTTGTCGAAGTCGGTGTCCACGGGCAGCTCACCGCGGGCGTGCAGCTGCGCCATGCGCGCACTGGTGCCCGTGCCGCAGGGCGAGCGGTCGAACCAGCCGGGATGGATGGCCATCGCGTGCCGCGAGTGGAGCGCCGTGGAACCCGGTGCGGCGAGGTAGATGTGGTGGCAGCCCGCGACCTCGGGGTTCTCCGGGTGCACCGGTCGATCCTTGGCGTTGACGGCGTCCATCATCGCGAGCCCGAAGTCGAGCAGCCGCTGCTTCTCCGCCCGGTCGAACGGGATGCCGACCTGGTCGAGGTCGAGGATCGCGTAGAAGTTGCCGCCGAAGGCCATGTCGTAGCGCACCTCGCCGTAGCCCTCGACCACCACCGTGCGGTCCAGGCCGAGCGCGAACGACGGCACGTTCCGCAACGTGACGGCCCGCGCAACGCCGTCCTCGACGGCCACGTCGGCGACCACGAGCCCGGCCGGGGTGTCGAGCCGGATCGTGGTGACCGGCGCGGTGACCTCCACCATCCCGGTCTCGACCAGCACCGTCGCCACGCCGATGGTGCCGTGCCCGCACATCGGCAGGCAGCCGGAGACCTCGATGAACAGCACGCCCCAGTCGGCGTCGGGCCGGGTGGGCGGCTGCAGGATCGCCCCGCTCATCGCGGAGTGCCCGCGCGGCTCGTTCATCAGCAACTTGCGCACGTGGTCGAGGTGCTCGATGAAGTACTGCCTGCGGGCGAACATCGTGGCGCCGGGCACCACGCCCATACCACCGGTGATCACGCGCGTCGGCATCCCCTCGGTGTGGGAGTCGACGGCGTGGAAGACGCGTTTCGCGCGCATCGTCAGGTCAGTCCCTCGGCGACGGCCTTCTCCGTGGCCTGGCGCACGGTCTGCTCCTGCTCCGGGGTGAGCGGCACGCGGGGCGGGCGGCACGGGCCACCGTAGCGGCCCACGACGTCCATGCTCAGCTTGATGGCCTGTACGAACTCGGTGCGCGAGTCCCACCGCAGCAGCGGATGAAGCGACCGGTAGAGCGGCAGGGCGACATCGAGATCCTTCGCCGTCGCGGCCTCCCAGAACCGCACCGTGGCGTGCGGCAGAGCATTCGGGTAGCCGGCGATCCAGCCCGGGGAGCCTGCGATCGCAAGCTCCAGCGACACGTCGTCGGCGCCACACAGGACGTCGAGCCCGGGCGCGATCTCGCCGATGCGGTAGATCCGTCGTACGTCGCCGGTGAACTCCTTGACGCCGACGATGAGCCCCTCACCGTGCAGCTCGGCGAGCAGCTCGGGCACGAGGTCGATCTTGGTGTCGATGGGGTTGTTGTAGGCGACGATCGGCAGGCCCGCCTTCGCGACCTCGCGGTAGTGCTCGACGACCGCACGCTCGTCGCCGCGGTAGGCGTTGGGCGGCAACAACATCACAGCGGCACAACCGGCCTCGGCGGCCTGCTCGGCCCACCGACGAGCCTCCCCCGCCCCGTAAGCGGCGACACCGGGCATCACGGAGAAGCCCTCCGGCGCAGCCGCGACCGCGGTGGTCACCACCCGCGCCCGCTCCTGCGGCGTCAGGGTCTGGTACTCCCCCAGCGACCCGTTCGGGGTGACGCCCTGGCAGCCCTGCGCCGCCAGCCAGGCCACGTGCTCGGCGAAGGTGTCGAAGTCGGGGGCGAGCACCCCGGA
>DASYES010000460.1:0-9596 GCA_036498885.1 Pseudonocardia sp. | reverse complement strand
GGGGGTGGGGGGTGGGGGGTGGGGGGTGGGGGTCAGGCGAATGTTGCTGTGCCGGAGGCCGACGGGGAGTGCCCGGGTACCCCGGCGGTGAGGTCGGAGCCGTCGGGGTTGCCCTGCGCGACGATCGGCGTGCCCGCGAATGCGGGCCGCTGCAGCCGGTAGGAGAACGTCGTGATTTGCCGGTCCGGGGCGAAACGCCGGGGCAGTTCCAGCAGGAGCAGCGCGAGCAGGGGCCCGTGCACGACGAGGCCGGGATAGCCCTCGGCCCCCGTGACGTAGGGGTGGTCGTAGTGGATGCGGTGGGTGTTGTAGGTCAACGCGCTGAAGCGGAAGAGCATCGCCTCGTCCGGATTCACCCGCAGCTGCCAGCCCTCCGGCGGGGCCTCAGGGGCCTCGTTCGCGGCTGCGGCCTTCGCCGGCAGCCCGCGGGCCTCGCCTGCCGGTTGGGAGCGATAGGCGAAGTCCTGCTCCTCCACCAGTGCGATCGTTGCGTCCCGTTCGAACTCGTGGCGCACCGTCACGAACACCATCTCGCCGCTGCGCCCGCTCTTGGGAACGGCCGACACCAGTGACGACCGGCGGGTGACCACGTCGTCGACGCACAGCGGCTCCCGCACGTCCAGCCGGCCGCCTGCGAACATGCGGCGGCGGTGCGGCAACGGCGGCAGGAACCGGCCGTGAGCAGGGTGACCGTCCTCGCCGAGGTCGGCCTGGGCGGGGTGGTCAAGCAGGTGGAACCCGTGCCACAGCAGAGGCAGTGGGTCACCGGCCTTACTGACGGGGCTCGGCTGGTCCAGCAGGGCGGCGAACGCCTCGGAGGGCCAGGCGTCGATGCGCGCCGTGGTCTCGACGGGCTCGGGTGCCCATCCGGTCAGGTGCTCAGCGAGGTCCACGTCCCGATCCTCGCCGATCCGCCACCGCACGGGCCACCCGCATGATCGCGATGAGACGGATACAACGGGCGAGGGAGACACGGTGGGAGTTGTGGTGGGAGTTTCAGTCGCGCACCAGCAGAGCCACGCACTCGAAGTGGTGCGTCATCGGGAACGCGTCGAACGCGCGCAGCTGCGCGAGGCGGAAGCCGCGTTCGGCGAAGAGCGCCACGTCTCGGGCCAGCGCGGCGGGATCGCACGCCACGTGCACCACACGGTCGGGAGCCCGGGCGCACAGCGCATCGACCAGCTCGCGGCCGAGCCCACGGCGCGGTGGGTCGGCGACCACGACGTCCGGACGCGGCCCCAAGCTGCCCAGGACCCGCTCGACCCGACCCACCCGCCACCGGACCTGGGGCAGGTCGGCGAGGGCGGCCTTCCCGTCCGCGACGGCCTGCCGCGAGGACTCCACCACCGTCACCGCGCCGTCCGGTCCCACCTGATCGGCCAGCACGGAGGCGAAGAGCCCGACGCCGCCGTAGAGGTCCCACGCGATGCCGCCCCGCGGCGCGTGGGCCCACTCGCCCACCACGGCGGCGAGGGTGTCCGGGAGCGCCG
This sequence comes from Pseudonocardia sp., assembly GCA_036498885.1. GTDB lineage: Bacteria > Actinomycetota > Actinomycetes > Mycobacteriales > Pseudonocardiaceae > Pseudonocardia. The sequence goes on along the minus strand of DASYES010000460.1, from coordinate 8,106 downwards.
GGTGGACCTGCCAGAACACGCCGGGCGAGAGCTCCCACTGCCGGCCTGCGGCCCGCTGGATCACCGGACCGTCGTCCCCGATGTGGACCAGCCCGTCGGCGTCCACCGCGACCTCGACCTCCGTGGCGGGCTCGAAGCCGTGCTCGAGCACCGGCGGCAGGGTTCCGGGCGGTGTGAGCGGGCAGTCCGCGATGGGCAGCACGTCGTGGCTGCGGTGCGCGCGCAACCCGGCCCGCCCCTGCTCGTCGACGGCGAGGCGGACCCGGTGCCGCCAGCCCAGCGGCCCTCCGGGCAGCTCCTCGACCGGGACGCTCCGCTCGATCCCGGCGAGCCGGCGCAGCTGCTCGGCCAGGACGTCGGCCTTGAGGGAGCGCTGCGCGGCGGGGTCGGCGTGCTGCAGGTCGCACCCGCCGCACCCGCCGGCACGGGCCCAGGAGCACGGGGCGTCGACGCGGAACGGGGACGCCTCGAGCACCTCCACCACGTCCGCGCGGCAGAACGAGCCGCCGCCGTCCTCGTTCACCACGGCCAGCACGCGCTCTCCCGGCAGGGCGTGCCTGACGAACACCACGCGGCCGTCGGAACGCGCGACGCAGTGCCCGCCGTGGGCGATCGGTCCCACCTCGAGTTCGAGGATGCGGTCGGTCCAGTCGGTCCCGAGCTCCGTCGCGCTGCTCATGGGCGTCGGCGAGCCGGCTCCGCGGGTGCGGAGGGTGCGGCGGGCGTGGGCGGCGTGGCGGGCGACGGGGGCGACGGGATGTCGTCGCGGGGCGGCACGGCCACGTAGCCGCGCCGGCTGGAGCCGGGCGGTGTCTCGGGGCGGCGCTTGACCCGCTCGGAGGACTCCAGCTGCCACGGCACGCTCGTCACCATCACCCCGGGTTGGAACAGCAGCCTGCCCTTGAGCCGGAGCGCGCTCTGGTTGTGCAGGATCTGCTCCCACCAGTGCCCCACCACGTACTCGGGGATGTAGACGGTGACGACGTCGCGCGGGTTGTCCGAGCGGATCCGCTTCACGTAGTCGAGCACCGGTTTCGTGATCTCGCGATAGGGCGACTCGACCACCTTGAGCGGCACCGGCAGCTTGCGTTTCTCCCAGTCGCGCATCAGCTTCTTCGTGTCGCTGTCGTCGACGTTGACGGTGACCGCCTCCAGTACGTCGGGTCGGGTGGCCCTGGCGTAGGCGACGGCCCGCAGCGTGGGCTTGTGCAGCGTGGAGACCAGCACGATGGCGTGGTTGCGGGAGGGCAGCACGGCGTCGGTGTCGCCGGCCTGGAGTTCCTCCGAGACCCGGTCGTAGTGGCGCCGGATGGCCTGCATCAGCACGAAGAAGACGGCCATGCCCGCGATCGCGATCCAGGCGCCACGGGTGAACTTCGTGATGAGCACGATCACCAGGACGATGCCGGTCATGGCCGCGCCGAACCCGTTGATGGCCTGCGAGCGTCGCATCTTGCGGCGCGCGGCGGGGTCGCTCTCGGTGGCGAGCAGCCGGTTCCAGTGCCGCAGCATCCCGATCTGGCTGAGGGTGAACGAGGTGAAGACGCCGACCGTGTAGAGCGCGATCAGCCGGGTCACGTCGGCCTGGAACCCGGCGACCAGGACGATCGCGACGCCCGCCAGCACCAGGATGCCGTTGGAGTACGCGAGCCGGTCGCCGCGGGTGTGAAGCTGCCGCGGCAGGTAGCGGTCCTGCGAGAGGATCGAGCCCAGCACGGGGAAACCGTTGTAGGCGGTGTTGGCGGCCAGCACGAGGATCAGCGCGGTGACGAGGACCACGAAGAAGAAGCCAGGGGTGAAGTTGCTGAACACCACCTCGGCGAGCTGCGCCACCAGCGTCTCCTGGGTGTAGCCGGGCGGCGCGTCGGCGAATTGTGTGGCGGGCGACTCGGCGATCTTCGCGTGGGTGAGCACCGCGAGCGCGATGATGCCGGAGAACATGGCCACCGAGATGCTGCCGAGCAGGAGCAGAGTGGCGGCGGCGTTGCGGGACTTCGGCTTGCGGAACGCCGGAACGCCGTTGCTGATCGCCTCCACGCCGGTGAGCGCGGCGGCGCCCTGGGTGAAGGAGCGCAGCACCAGGAGCACGAGCGCGAGACCGGTGTAGGCGTCGCCCTCCGCCACCAGGTGCAGGTTCGCACTGGGGGCTTCCAGGTTCTCCCCGAGCAGCAGGATCCGCGTCAGCCCCCAGACGATCATCGCGCCGACGCCGAAAATGAAAGCGTAGGTGGGGATCGCGAAGGCCACCCCGGACTCCCGGACCCCTCGCAGGTTGACGGCCGTCAGGATCAGGATCGCCACGACGGCGAACTGCACCTTGTGCTCGCCCACGAACGGCACGAGCGCGCCGATGTTCGCCGCCGCCGACGAGATCGACACCGCCACCGTGAGGGTGTAGTCCACGAGCAGGGCGCTCGCCACCGTCAGCCCGGCCTTGGGCCCGAGGTTGACCGTGGCCACCTCGTAGTCACCACCGCCGGACGGGTAGGCGTGCACGTTCTGCCGGTAGCTCGTGACCACGGTGAGCAGGACGACCACGACGGCGAGGCCGACCCACGGGGCGAAGGCATAGGCTGCCAGACCCGCCGCGGACAGCGTAAGGAAGATCTCCTCCGGCGCGTACGCGACCGACGACATGGCGTCGGAGGCGAACACGGGCAGCGCGATGCGCTTGGGCAGGAGCGTATGGGCAAGGCGGTCGCTGCGCTGCGGCCTCCCGACAAGGACGCGCTTGACGGCGACGCCGAGCTTGGACACGTGCAAAGCCTATGCGGTGGACCACGCGGCCACGCGATAGCGTTCGTTCGCGATCCGGGGAGGCTTGCGTTGTACGTCGTCATCATGGGGTGCGGTCGCGTCGGGTCCGCGCTGTCCAACGGGCTGGAACGCCTCGGGCACGAGGTCGCGGTGATCGACCACGACCGTCAGGCTTTCCGCCGGCTCAGCCCCGACTTCCGCGGCAAGCAGGTGGTCGGCGAGGGCTACCACCGCGATGTCCTCATCCAGGCGGGGGTGGAGCGGGCCGACGCGTTCGCGGCGGTGTCCAGCGGGGACAACTCCAACATCATCTCCGCGCGTGTGGCCCGCGAGACGTTCGGGATCGAGCGCGTCGTCGCCCGTATCTACGACGCCAAGCGGGCCGCCGTCTACGAGCGGCTGGGCATCCCCACCGTGGCCACGGTCCCGTGGAGCACCGACCGGTTGATGCGGATGCTGCTGCCCGACGGCGTGGCGTCGGCGTGGCGCGAGCCGACCGGCACCGTGGCGATCCTGCCCCTGCCGGTCCACGAAGACTGGGTCGGCAAGCCGGTGCGTGAGCTCGAGGCGGCCACCGGGTCCCGCGTGGCGTTCATCGTGCGCTTCGGCACAGGAGTGCTCCCGAAGGGAGACACAGCGGTGCAAGCTGAGGACACGGTCTATGTCGCCGCCGTCTCCGGCACCGTCAGCGACGTCACGGCGGCGGCCGCTGCTCCGCCGCAGGAGGTATGAGGACGATGCGCATCGCGATTGCGGGAGCCGGCGCCGTCGGCCGTTCGATCGCCCTGGAGCTGCTGGAGAGCAAGCACCAGGTGATGCTCATCGAGCGCGAGCTCGCCAACATCGAGCCCGAGTCCGTCGAAGGTGCCGAGTGGGTGCACGCCGATGCGTGCGAGCTCGCGTCTCTCGAAGAGGCTGGCCTGGAGACCTGTGACGTCGTGATCGCCGCCACCGGTGACGACAAGGTCAACGTGGTGGTCTCGCTGCTCGCGAAGACCGAGTTCGCCGTGCGCCGGGTCGTCGCCAGGGTGAACGACCCGCGCAACGAGTGGCTGTTCAGCGACAACTGGGGCGTCGACGTCGCCGTGTCCACACCACGGCTGCTGGCCGCGCTGGTGGAGGAGGCGGTGGCGGTCGGCGACCTCGTACGGCTGCTCACGTTCCGCCAGGGGCAGGCCAACCTGGTGGAGGTCACGCTCACGCCGGACACGCCACTCGCCGGCCAGCCGGTGCGGTCGTTGAAGCTGCCGCCCGACTCGGCGCTGGTGGTGATCCTTCGCGGGGGCCGGGTGATCGTGCCGCAGGCCGACGATGCACTGGAGGCGGGGGACGAACTGCTGTTCGTGGCCACGTCCGCGGTGGAGGAAGACATCCGCGCGGCGCTGGGCTACTAGGCCGCAGGGAAGATCGGTCAGGTTGCGGAGGGTTCCGGGGCGCGTCGGGCGCGACGCACCGCCCAGAACGTGCCGAGCAGCGCGACCCCGACGAGCGGATAGCCCATCGCCAGCCGGGCGACGCCGAGCCAGGTCTCCTCGTCGGCGTTGTAGAGCAGGCCTTGCACCACCACGCGGGCGACGAAGACCAGGGTCCACAGCAGGCTCGCGAGCGTGTAGGCCCGCAGCAGGCGACGGTCGCGGCGCCAGGACTGACCGTCACCGTTGATGCCGTGCCAGATCACACCCGCGAGCGGCCAGCGGACCAGCACCGACACCAGGAACGCGAGGCCGAGCGCCGCGCTGAAGAGCAGGCCCGGCAAGTAGAAGGCACGCGCCTCTCCGGTGCGGTAGGCGATGAACGCGGCGACGCCCACAGCGAAGAGCCCCGACACCGCCGGCTGCAGCGCCTGCTTGCGGGCAACGCGCCAGATCGCGATGGCGACACCGGCCGCCAGCGCCGCGATCAGCGCGGCCTGCAGCGCGAACAGCAGGTTGACGACGACGAAGACGGCGACCGGGATCGTGGACGCCACGATGCCTTGCACGCCCCCCATCTGCTCGAGCAGGGTGGGGAACTCGCGCTGCGGCCTGTCTGCGCCGGGCTCCTGCTCCGGCGGTGGACCTGCGGTCACTGCGCTTCCAGGGTCATCGGGCTCCTACGGTCATTGGGCCTGGCAGATCTCGTAGTACGGGTTGTAGAGCACCTTGTGCCCGTCGCGGACGGCGATCCTGCCCCGCACTCGCATCGTGCGGCCCGGCTCGATGCCGGCGATGCGCCGGCGACCGAGCCAGATCAAGGTGACGCCCTCGGTGCCGTCGAAGAGCTCCGCCCGGAGGGATGCCTCAGCATCCTGGGGGCAGAACTCGACGCTACGCAACCTACCCAACATGGTGACTTCCTGGCCGCGGGCGCATTCCGACGCCCGATGCGCCCCGGACTTCTCCGCGTCCTCGGACAGGTCCACGGCGTCGAGGGCCTCGACGTCGCTCGTCAACTTGCGCAGCATGCGGCGGAACGCTCCACCATCGTTGCTGGCCATGTCTCCCCCAGCTCGGTCGGTACCCATCGTCGGGCGCCGCTAACGTCATCAGAGTAGCCCCCGAGAAACGTTCGCGACGTGTCCGAGCACTGCGCTGAATCACCGTATCGGCCCCTGCGTCCCGGCCCGGGTTGCGGGGGCCCCGTGCGGGCCGTCGTGCTGCCCGGATCCGGCTCGGACGAGGTGTTCGTCCGAGCCGTTTTCGCCGCGCCGCTGCGCGCGCTCGGCATTGACCTGCAGACCGTGGCGCCACGTCCCGGAGGCGACGTGGTCGCCGGCTACCGCGCCGGGCTGGACGCCGCACTGGCGGGTCCCGGGCCCGTCCTGGTGGGCGGCATCTCGCTCGGCGCGCACGTGGCCGCGGCATGGGCGGCCGAACAGCCCACCGGTGCCGGTCTTGCAGGCCTCCTGCTCGCGCTGCCGGCCTGGACCGGGCCACCACGTGACGCCCCGGCAGCGCTGACCGCACGGGCCACCGCGGCATGCGCCCGCGCCGGCGGAGTGGAAGCCGCCGTGGCTGCGGCCCGAGCGGGCTCGCCGCCGTGGCTGGCCGCGGAGCTGGCCAGGGCATGGCCGCGGTACGGCGCGGGGCTCGCCGACGCGCTCGATGCGGCGGCGAACGAGCCCGCGCCCGATGCGGCCGCCCTGCGCTCGCTCACCGTCCCCGCCGGGATCGCGGCGCTCGTCGACGACCCGGTGCACCCGCTCTCGGTGGCCGAGCGCTGGTGCGCTCGGATGCCCCGCGCGGCGCTGGTGAGCGCGCCACTCGCGGCCTTCGGCGCCGACCCCGCCGTGCTCGGCCGCGCCGCCGTGCTCGGATATCTGCGCGCGGCTCGGGCCGGGGCCTGAGACCGCGCCGACAAACTCGGCCCTACTGCGCGGACTTGCTCAGCACTCTCCTAGTCGGGCCTCCGGTGCCGGCCGGTGGGCCGCTCCGGGTCGGCCGGCGGCACGAAGACCTGCAGCGGCATGGTCTCGGGCGTGACGTCGCCCACCTCCGGGGCGGCATGCCTGCCTCGACCAGGACGAGAGAACTCGTCCGAGGCCGCCGGTGGATCGGCGTCCGTGACGAACGAGAACTCCCGGGTCAACGGAGCCCCGCGCACCTCCGTGTGCCATTCGCCCTCAGCCGCGGCGTCCACGACGTCGTCGGAGGGCTCGAGGGCCCGCTGCCTGGCACCGTTCGGCGGCGCCGCGTACTCGGCGTCCGCCGCGTGACCGGGCGACCTGTCGCCGTACTCGGACCGCCCGGTCGGGTCGGGCTCGCCGTACTCCCGCGACCCGGCGTACTCCGACCGATCGTCGTACTCGGCTGCCCCGCCGTAGTCCGGCCGCTCGCCGTGCCCACGGGATCCGCCGTACTCGGACCGCACCCCGGATCCGGGCGTCTCGTAGTAGCCGGACGAGGACGGCGCGGAGTACTCGCCGGTGTCGACGAGACGATCCTCGCGCAACGCCCGGCGTCCACCGCTCGACGGCGGCGGATCGACCGGTCCGGGAACAGCTCGCAGGTCGGGGTGGGACTGCTCGCTCCCCGCAGCTCGCCGCCGGGGCGTCGCAGCGTCGCCGCCGAGGTGGCCGTTCCTGCCGCGCATCGGGGACCACGGCGACTCCGCGGGCTCGTCGGTCACCGGACCCGCGTGGTAGCGGTCGGCGAGCGGCCACGGGTCGGTCGGTGCGTCCACCCCGGGGGCGGGTGCATGGCCCCGCGTGAGCTCGGGCCGATCGGCCCGGGCAGCCCACGACTCCGGCGCGCCATCCAGGCGCGGGTCGAGCGCCCAGGGCTGGGTCGCGAAGCCTCCTGCCGCAGGCCCGGACGTGCTCTGGTACCCGCCCGACTCCTGCACCCGGTCCGGCCGGCCGGCCGGTCGCCAGGCCCCGGTACCGGCGCGGTCCGCCACGGCCGGATCGGGGGGCAGCGGGCCCCAGATTTCGGTGGGGGCGTCGTCGAAGTCGTCCGGCTCGCGGCCGGCGACCATGCCGTCATCCCCGTCGGCGATGCGCTGGACCGGATCCGCCCACAGCGGAGTGCCTGCCTCGGCATCCGGACGCGGCGCATGCCCGTTGCGATCGCGCCCGGGCACCGGAGCGATCTCCGCATCCGGCCGGGGGCCGTACCCGTTCCGGTTCCACGCGGCCGGCTGAGCGACCTCACGCGGATCGGGACCGGGCCGGCCGGGCTGCCGCGGACGGGGAGCCGGCCGGACGGCACCGGACTGCTCGCCGAGCCGGACGGCACCGGACTGCTCGGCGAGCGGCGGAGCCGGCACCTCCCCTTGCACCGGCCGCTCCGGAGCGCCGGACGGTACGGACGAAGCGCCAGACGGCGTGGACGGGGCGGACGGCGGGGACACTGCTGCCGCGGCCTCCTCCTGGGCCGCAGCGGCCTCCGCCTCCGCCTTGGCGGCTGCCGCGGCTGCCATGGCCTCGGCGAGGTGCTCGGGCACCACCAGGGGCAGCACCGTGCGCACCGGATATGGCGCCCTGCCGCGCACCACGACCGTGGCGCGCAACATCCGGCGCAGCTCGAAGTCGAGCGTCTCGGCGTGGTTGGCCGGCCCGGTGGCGACGCCGTAGAGCATCCAGCGCGGCCCGTCCACGCCGATGAACACGGACTTCGCCCCGCCGGAGTTGGCGTGCAGCTCCCGGCCCCAGGGACCTGGGTACGACCGGACGGTGGCACCGCCCTCGCGCAGCGACGTGTCGATCTCGCGGGCCAGCTCGGGCCACAGCTCGGAGGACTTCGGCGCCGCCAGCGCGCTGACCGAGAGCCTGCCTTCGGGAAGCGCGACGTGCACGGCCTGCATGCGCCCGTTGGCCGTGGGCTCGACGGCCACGGTGCCGCGTGTCGGCACCGGCACCTGCACCGCGCC